>CAXBPM010000676.1:0-1983 GCA_963977345.1 uncultured Roseivirga sp. | reverse complement strand
GTAGCCAAGTTTCGCAAGATGAGGCCATTAAAATCTTCAAGTCTTTCGATAAAAGCTTAGTGGATTACACTTACTATGAAGCTGTTGCACAAAGAGTAGAAGGAATCGAGTCTACCATGGAAGGAAAGATTATACCGAATTTCACCAGCAATGCTACACCTAATGGCGAGACTTTCGAGCTTTACAGCTTAAAAGGAAAATACGTTTTGGTTGATTTCTGGGGCGTTTGGTGTGGCCCTTGTGTTGCTGAAATGCCAACGGTGAAAGAATACCAAGAGAAATACAAAGATCAATTGACTATTCTGGGCATCAACAGCGGTGACAGCATGGAGAAAATGATGGATTTTCTCGACAAAAACGGCTATGATTGGCAACAAGTATTGGCCCAAAACGAAAACGAAGACCTTGTGCTAAAACTCAATGTGGCAGGCTTCCCTACCAAATTCATTTTAGACCCAGAAGGTAAAATCATTAATCGCTTTGTAGGAAGTACCGAAGCGGCTTTTGGTGTATTAGACGAGTTATTGAAATAGTAAAAACCCGAGTATGATTAAGTCTATAGTACCCAAACTTCCATTTATTGACAAGCAGAAAACGCTTGACTTTTATGTGAACCACCTGGAATTCACCCTTAGGTCAGATTATGGCAACTATTTAATCATGGATTTAGGAGATGTAGAACTTCAATTCTTTTCCTTTCCAGCGCTTATCCCGACCAAATCTGACTTTATGATTTACCTGAGAATGGATGAAGGTATTGAAGCATTATATGATAGGTTATTAAAAAGCAGTCCTTCCGTCAGGGTGAGCGTCAAACTAGAGTCTAAACCTTGGGGGCAGAAGGAATTCTCGATTATCGACCCCAACGGAACTTGCTTAACTATCGGGCAACCATACCCTTAATCTTCTCACAATAAGACATAAGAAAAGGCCATTCTAATTATTAAAATGGCCTTTTCTCTTTTTATCCCTTTCCGTTCTAAGGTTAAACTGGAATGCCAGTGGAGTCAACAAAACTTAGAACACTGGGCTTACTCCTAACCTAGAACGTTCTAACCTTGCGGCTCCGATTTGGTTAATATCGAAGTCAAAATCGATCCCAGCCCTAATCTGGCTTCTTATGGTTACTAATTCTTGAAATTCATAAAAGAACCTGACCTTCTGATCTTTAATTTGACTGCCAGTTGGTTGATCTAACAACACAAACCTAGCAAACGATTCTGCAATATCTTCCCCTGGATTGGTAGATGCGTATTCCGTCACAAAACGAGTTGAATACTTATCGTAGAAAGCGAAAAAGGCAGCATCGTCATCTTCATCAAATGCCTGACTCTCATCATAAATATCCGTCCAGTAATTCTGGAAAAACTGATTGATATAAGAAGCACTTTTGCTACAGCCTTCTCCAGGGAAAAAAGTACTGCAATTGTCTTCACTTCCCCCTGCAACCACTTGAGTATTATTCAAAGTGAGCACGTGCGCATATTCATGGACAGAGTTATGAGCAACTTCGCTCTTATTGAATACGAAAGTGTCCGACCAAACATATGCCATATTAAAGCCAAGTTCCCATTTGCTTAAATCATTCTCGTTAATGGGAGAAACATAGGCTCCAGTATCGTCATCTTTATCGGCAAACAATTCTAATTTGACCATCTGAGGCCTCAAGTCACTTGGAATCAATTGTGCGTAGAAATCCCAAAGCTCCATCTGATTAGTAGTGTTAGCATAAAAAGCGGAAGAATTTTTCCAATCCTTTGTAAGCGTAAGGGTATTGCCAGAAATCGAATAACTGGCCACTTTGCCTTTAAATTCATCCGACTGGAACGGTTCTTCGTCATCACCTCCCCCACAGCTAATGACCATGCTTGACAGTACAACACCAGTGATCAAGGGAAGAAATCTATATTTTTTCATGTCCAAATTTTCTAGGAAGATACTGTGATTCAATCACTTTGCCTATACTTCCGGGAAAATTAAGAG
>CAXBPM010000675.1:0-1992 GCA_963977345.1 uncultured Roseivirga sp. | reverse complement strand
CTGAAAGAATACTTAATGAAGGACAGCCCAATGCGCAGAAATGTATCTGCACCCAATGGTAAAAGTAAATTACAGCCACTAAGATTCGCTGACCTTGAAGAAGCCAAACAGAAGTTCATTGCTGAAACAGAAACCTTCTTAAAGTTTTGTGAAGCCCAGCCAGAGTTTATCGCTAATCATCCTTATGGCGGCCCCTTAACTACTCAAGAATGGTTGCTCTGTCATAGGAAACACATCAAACACCATCTTATCCAGTTCGACCTTATTCCAGATTATGAATGATCTAGAACACTACAGGCGATTAGAGCGATTATTTGATTCTGCTCCTTTGAACCAAGGGATTTTCGCGGGTTCTGAATTGAGCGTAAGTGACCGCGAAGCAACTTTGGAACTCACCATTGGCAGTCAATATTTTCATGCGGCCGATGCCATGCATGGCGCCATCTACTTCAAACTGCTAGACGACTCGGCCTATTTTGCTTCAGCTTCTGTGGAGAAAACCTTCTTTCTACTTACAAAATCTTATACGATCCACTTCAGGCGTCCAGTTTTTGAAGATCGTTTAAAGGCCATTGGAAAAGTAGTTTCAGTTAACGAAAAGGAAATCATCAGCAGTTCTGAAATCTATAACCAAGAAGGAAAGCTTGTTGCGCATGGCGAAGGTGTTTTTGTGAGAGGGCCTAAGAGGTTGGAAGAGTTGATTACCTAATCTCGTAGATTAAGTATTATGAAAGTGAAAAGAAATATCAAACAACTATCAACAGTGGAGCTTTTGTTTGAACTGGATAACGAACGTTCTTCTTACCCAAAAGAAGAAATTGATAATGAAATAAAAAACCGAAACCTCACTGAAGAAGAGCTTAAAAAAGCATACACCGAGAAGCAGTTTGTCACTAAAATCAGGAGTGAAAAAGTAAATAAATCAATGTCTGCTACTCAAATGATACTTCTCTTTTTATTCCCAATTGGTATTGAATCTCATAATAACGATGGAGGGCCAGAGCTCTCTTCATGGGAAACTAAGGACGGTTTTTATAGATCAGGAGGTTATAAAAGAATTGCTAGACAACGTTTCATAATAAAGTTAGCTAGCCTGCTTTTTTGGTCTATTCTTGCTATTGTATTTATGTGGTATTTAAGAAATAGGAGTTAAACCTCAAATCCTCCCCCTAGCCCCCTCCAGTATTCCTTCGTGTTTTTATTGTCTGCTTTCGGTTGAGGGGGAAAGTGGTTACCGATAGTTTGGCTCATAAAAAGGACAGGCTCTCCAGAGAATTCGGGGCGGTCTTCCCTTTCAGGGTAAGACGCTTAGAGTGACGATCATATTTAGCCATTCCACTCCCGAGGATTTTCTTCCGCTCCCTTAAATGTCTTTAAAAACGCTGTTGAGCCCACGTACTTTTAGGTACAACAAAATTTAGAAGACATGAGAAAATTCAAAACAACAATTCTAGTCGCGGTATTAAGTATCATCAGTTTTCAACTGAAAGCCCAAGATCCCGGGTTAAACATTCGCGTAGTGGGTAAAGGTCAGCCTATCGTGCTTATCCCTGGGCTCACCTGCTCTGGGGAAGTATGGGACTCTACTATTGAAGCCTTAGATGCAAACTTCGAGTACCACATCATCACCCTGCCGGGTTTTGCGGGCAATGCGCCCCTTGCCGATCATGAAGGAAAGTATTTAGCCAAAATGAAAGATGAAGTGGTCAAATACATCCAGAAAGAAAAGTTGAAAAAGCCCATCATTATTGGTCATAGTTTGGGCGGATTTTTAGCATTGAACATTGGTATTCAGAACCCTGATCTGGCTTCAAAATTGGTGATTGTGGATGCGCTACCCTTTATGACGGGTGTAATGATGCCCGGCATGACAGCAGAAGAGGCCAAGCCAATGGCCAAGTCCATGAAGACTCAAGTAGTGGCTTCTGCCAGCCAACCGATTGAAGGAAGAAAAGCCTACCAGCGCCAAATGCTTGTGAGTATGATTAATGA
>CAXBPM010000674.1:0-1995 GCA_963977345.1 uncultured Roseivirga sp. | reverse complement strand
CTGATCCCTGATCCCTGATCCCTGATCCCTGATCCCTGATCCCTGATCCCTGATCCCTGATCCCTGATCAACCGACCAACTGTTCACGAAGTTTCGCCAGCTCCTTATCCACCTTCACTTTACCCTTAAGTTGCTCTAGCTTTTCAATGGTCTTTTGAAGGAATTTCTGATGTGCATCAGATTTGGGGTGAAATGCTTTGTGCTTCATGGCGCTGCGGATTTCGTCCCAGCTTTTAATAAAGGCCTTCGTTTCTTTATCGAAATAGACGTCCATAAATTTCCCCCAAATGTATTCTTTGGCTAAATCGTTGGGATGCAACATGTCCTTTTCATAAAAACGATAATCCCTTAAATCGTCCATTAGGAGTTCATAGGCAGGGAAGTAATCTACTTCATCGGCATAAGTGCTGATCTGGTGACAAGCCAATCTTAGAATGCTTTTGCTCACCATATTCAGTTCCAGCGTGTCTTTGACATGCCTCACAGGACTTACGGTGAGAATAATCTTCAGTGCTGGGTGTCGGTCTTGAAGCTGTTCTTTCAGGACCATAAAAGCATTGGTAATCTCATCGGGACTCAATAGTCTTTTGTTGAACTGGCCAGCGGGAGTTTTGTGGCAATTGGCCACGAGCATCTGCGTCTTTTTTTCTTCATACACCCAAGCGGTACCAAAAGTAATCATCAGGGTGTTTGATTTTCGAAGTGCCTTGGTGAGTCGATTACGCTGATGATTGATTTGAGATTCTATATGTTCTTGAGATTTTCCATAAACCTCAGAATGCACCTTGTAATTGAAATGGATGCCATCACGAACCAAAAAACTGCTTTCAGGTAGTCGGTCTTCATCAAGTGCCATTTCTATCAACTCGAAAATGGAGAGGGGGTTGAAGATCGTGCCGAATGGGTTCTGCTCAATCTTGAATTTATGCTGAGAGAGCTTCTTCCCAATATTGTCAGCAAAGCAGGAGCCTATGGAAATCAATGGGGTTGATAATTGAATCTTATGAGAAGAGGATTTTGGGTTTAATTCGGTTCTGAACATGGTCAAAGGTAACCAATGTAGAATTGGCTAAAAACAAAAAATGGAAGCCTGTAATTTAGGCTTCCATTTACTTGACCAAGAATTTTGACCTTGACCATACATCCTTCTGACAGAAAGAGATGTTATTTTAAATCGCAGGAGTTGATATCATTACTTGGGCTCCTTCATCTTGAACTTGAGTTGCATTTCCTGATAGACTGAAAGCTACGCGTAAACTCATTCTGGCATTTACCAGCCTGCCACGTTGTTTACCCGGGAGCCAATCAGGAGAGGTAAGTAGCATGCGCACTGCTTCTTCATCGCAACCTGAACCAATACCTTTTACAAGGGTGATATCTTCCAATTTCCCCTCTTTGGTCACCACAAAGGACACAAATACATTTCCTTCAATACCTTCATTTTTGGCTCTCTCAGGATATTTAAGATTGGTTAAAAGGTGGCTCTTGTAGGCATCCACTCCACCAGGGAAGGTAGGGGGCTCCTCTACAATAAGGAAAACTTCATCCGAATTTTGTTCTCCAGCGATACCCACCACTCGGCCCACTTGGTCTAGTGGTTCAAGACTGAAATCTTCATCGGAACAAGAGAGCGTAGCAAATAGCAACGCAGCAAGTAATAATGTTGATTTTTTCATAGTAACTAAGTTTTATCCGAATTAAACTATCTAAATAGTTAATCGCAAATAATCTCAGTTATTTTTGATGGAAGTTATTGAGGAATAATCCGATAGGCTGTTATGCCTTACCGTCTTGACCACCCAAATGCTCACATGCAATCAATTTTTCCATGCTGATAAAGTCTACAGGTACTTTTTCGTAATTATAGATTTGACGCAGAGTAGTGGTGTAGTTATTATCACCCATACTCATATCTACATCGGTCATTTCCATTTGGCAAGGATGCTCATAACCACATGCATGCGTGATTTCTAGAATTTCCTTCCTTAGCGTTTT
>CAXBPM010000673.1:0-1998 GCA_963977345.1 uncultured Roseivirga sp. | reverse complement strand
TTATGCTGGCGACATTACGCGCAGCGGTAGCAATGCCGAATACCAACTTATCGATGAGCGCATTGTGGGTCGCAAACCCAAAAACCTAAGTATTGCCGAAGCTGCAGCTATTCCGCTAACAGGATTAACGGCCTACGAATCAATTTTTGACAGAATTAAATTCAACCCAACTACCGACAAAGGCAAAACCATTTTGATCCTGGCTGGCGCTGGTGGTGTAGGTTCTATTGCCATCCAAATTGCCAAAAAGATAGCAGGTCTCACAGTTATCGCAACGGCATCGAGGCCCGATTCTATCGAATGGTGTAAGGATTTAGGAGCCGATTTTGTGGTGAATCATCACAACTTGAAAGAAGAGTTAGAGAAAATTAGTCATGGTCAAGTAGACTTCATTCTCGACTTTGTTGATTTAGAAGGATATTGGGACACGATCGCAGAAATCGTTAAACCACAAGGACATATCGTATCGATTACAGGCAGCAGTAAGCCGTTAAACTTAGATATACTAAAAGCCAAAAGCGTTACTTTCTCTTGGGAATTAATGTACACCAGATCTATGTTTACCACCGATGATATTGCCCGTCAGCATGAAATATTGAACCATTTGGCCGATTTGCTGGATAATGGGACAATTCGCACAACGCTTAGCACTACCTTGAAAGGCTTTACCGTGGAAAACCTTAAGGAAGCCCATAAAATGCAGGAATCAGGAAAGACGATTGGTAAAACTGTAATCGAATTTTAAGGAATTAATTATGTCATTAGTACAATCAAAAATGATGGAGTTGGGCACAAAAGCGCCCGACTTCACTCTACTCGATACAGTTTCTGGAAAAGAGGTTTCGCTGTCAGGCCTAAAGTCTGATATCGCTACCGTAGTGGTTTTTATCTGTAACCACTGCCCTTTCGTTCACCATGTGAATTCCAAATTGGTGGAAGTCGCCCGTGAGTATAAAGCAAGAGGCATTCAGTTTATCGCCATCAGTAGCAACGATGTGGAAAGTCATCCAGAAGATGCCCCCGAGTTTATGGCTCAAGTAGCGAAAGATCAGGGTTACCCCTTCCCTTATTTATATGACGCTACACAAGAGATAGCAAAAGCCTATGGTGCCGAGTGCACTCCCGACTTCTTTGTGTTTGATGGCAATCTAGAATGTGCCTATCGAGGCCGTTTTGATGAAACCCGCCCCAACATGGGGAAACCAACAGGCAATGACCTTACAAACGCATTGGACTTTTTGATTGCTGGTGGAAAAGTACCAGCAGTGCAATACCCAAGCATGGGTTGTAGTATCAAATGGAAATAGAAATCACAATAAGAATAAAATCATGACGAATCAAAAATTAACCATTGTAGCCAGAATCCTTGTCAAAGAAGGAAAAAGAGAATTAGTGAAGGCAGAATTGCTCAAGTTAATAGATGTTACAAGGGTCGAAGAAGGATGTATCAATTACGACCTTCATCAAGACAACGAGAATCAAAACCTGTTTCTGTTTTACGAAAACTGGGAAAGCCGTGAACTATGGCAAGCGCACATGAACAACCCACATTTGACGGAATACATGAAAGCCACTGATGGTGCTGTAGAGGAATTCATTCTACATGAAATGACACAAATAGCATAAGGGATTCAATAACAGTAATGGGTTACACCCATTACTGTTTCATTTCGCCCCGTTGGGGCTACAAAGGTGTCGCCCCAACGGGGATTGAGGTTTGTGCAAGCTTTAAGCTGATCTCAGCCCTGAAAGGGCATAATATCAAAACGAAGGGTGCAGGCCTTCGGAAAACATATCTCCATCCTGACATAAGTCCAGTAAGGACGAGACAAAAGATAGTCAACAAGCCTATTACACACCTTCAAGAGACACAAATTCAAAATAAATAGAAGTGGATTTCTTTATTACTAAGCGATTGCTTAGTTTTGCTGTGTAGTTAGAACTAATGGCAAGAAGTAAACAGTATAACGAACAGGAAGTAATAGAAAAAGCCACGGC
>CAXBPM010000672.1:0-2008 GCA_963977345.1 uncultured Roseivirga sp. | reverse complement strand
TTGGATTCGAAGCCGCCTTTATACAGCCGAAGCGACTTAATGGCCAAAGGGTTAAATGCGCTAAAGTAGCCGAAAAAATGATCGACATGATACACGGTAAAACCATCGAAGAGGACGAGGTTTTGATTTGAGGTGCCGCCATTAATACTCAGTCCCGAAGAAGCCTCATTGGTGGCGTTTACCCCCGGTAGTAATTGTAAAGTTCTGAAGACGTCTTCTTCGCCTACCGATGGCGTTTTTTGCGCAATGGCCGGATTCATAGTGAATTTACCTGCCTGTTCTTCGCTTTTAAAATCGTTCGTTTCCTTTTCTGATTCCACCAATACATCTTCTAATTCGACATAGTTGGGCTGTAGTTTAATTTGTAATCTTCTGTTTCTATAACTGTCACTTATGGTCAATAGGGTGTCATTATAGCCTAAATAGGAAATGTTCAGTTGGGTCTGTTCATTCACTGAAGGAATGGAGAAATAGCCTTCAACATTGGCCATTATATTTTGCTGACGAGTGTTTACCCACACGTATGCATAGGGCAATTCCTCTCCAGAAATGGCATCACTCACCACCGCAGTTAACTCAAAAGTACTGGCCACTTCGGTCGACTCAGTCTTCTTTCTTTTGATGATTACCGTGTTGGCAGAAACCAATTCAAAGGTGAGATCTGTGCCTTCTAAAACCTTGGAGAAAGTGTCGTAAACATTGAGATTATTAATCGAGGCATTGATTTCAACACCGCGAACGAACTTGTCTGTAAAGGCAATTTTTAATTGATAATTGTCCTTTAGCGTTCTTAGAACTTCTTTGAGGGGGGCATTTTTAAATTGTTCATTGATCACAACATCATCATTACCAAACAGAATGTTTGGCAATGCACAGCTGATAAAAACGATGACTATAAATCGATTTCTCATAGAAGGTTGTAATCATTTCACCTCGCAAGGCGGATGCTTTTGCTTGTTGCGCTAAGCAAACATAAGCCTATTCTTTTAAAGGTGTCAGTTCAATGTTTTTACCTTTTTGCTTGGCTTCTAGGCCCATTGCCTCGCTCACCATTTTCAAGGCCATTGCCAAATCTTTGTTATTGAAATAGCCTGTATATCTTTCTTTTTTATAGCGATCAGGGTAGCTTACCGTAACGCCATATTGTCTTTCCAACTCGGCAATCACAATGTCAAAAAATGTCTGATCGAAGTAAAATTCGCCTTGGCGCCAATCTTCATTTTCCTCTTTATCGTATTCAAAAGGTCGAAGGATCTCTTCTTTCAGTACCACGCCTTCACCCGGCAAAAGAATTACTTCTTCATGGGTACGATTAGAGCTTACCAATACTTTTCCTGTGCTGCATTTCACTTCGTATTTCTTTCCTCGGGCATAAATATTAAAGCTGGTGCCTAATACTTGGGTTCTTCCCAAGGTTGAATTCACTACAAACTTTTCCCCTTTTTCCACCTCAAAAAAGGCTTCTCCTTCAAGACTCAATTCACGCTTCAATTTCCAAAGTAATTTGTTGTACTGAATTTGGGAGCCAGAATTCATCGTCACTATGGATCCATCTGGCAAGATCACTTCCTTTTGAGCCGTGTTTCCTACGGTTACATCTACCTCGTTGAAGGCATAAAAAGCATAACCAGCAGTGAGCAAAATAGCGATGGAAGCTGCCACTTTTAAAAAGAAACTAGAAACCGATTTTGTTGGCTTCACTACCTGTAAAGGCACCACCTTGGTTTCCTGCGGAAGCACTTCATCCAGCATGTCGAACATACGTTTTGCAGAAGCATCACTAGGCAGTTCTTCATGTTGATATGAAGACAGTTTGTTTTCTATTTTCTTGTCAAAGTTTTCCATAATCCTGCTATTAAGATGCCTGACGGCTTAATGCTAGCTTTAGTTTATTTCTGGCTTTCGCCAAATTGGATTTCGATGTGCCTTCGTTAATCCCCAATTGTGTTGCAATTTCATGATGCTTATAGCCTTCCATTACATACAGGTTGAACACCATTTTGTAAGC
>CAXBPM010000671.1:0-2028 GCA_963977345.1 uncultured Roseivirga sp. | reverse complement strand
ACCAGCATTAGAAAGGTAAACAGGCGTTTAATCATTGTTTGAGTTTTTATAAAAAATGAGCTTAAGCATTAAATTGATCAAACAATATAAGGCTATGTGCGCTCAGATAAAAACTGATATTTTCGAGTGGTATGAAAGTGAGATTGAAGGCTACCAAAACCTAGGAAACACCGCTGGAGTTTGTGACTTATAAGCGTCAAATTCCTCGTTTCCTTCATAACGTTTTTCTAGCATGGGCACGCCAGAAACCTTCAATAATAGGAAAGTAATAAACACAGGACTGATAAAGGCCAGCCCACCATAATTGATGGGTAATACCATAACCGCCAGAGACCACCACATTACTATTTCTCCAAAGTAATTTGGGTGACGGCTGTACTTCCATAAACCCGTTTGGAGAATCTCATCTTTACTATGGCGTTTCCTCTTGAATTGTTTGAGTTGGTGGTCCGCCACAGCCTGATAGAAAAAGCCAAACAGCCAAAAAGGAAGTGCGGTGTAACTCACCCAGCTTATCACTCCTCCAAAGTAGGCCACCAAAGTGACTGGTGAGCTAATCACCAATAAAATAACGACCTGTAACAAGTACACTTGCAAAAATGAACGCCAATAAAAAGTCTTCCCCCACTCTTCCCTCCATTTTAGATAGCGGAAGTCTTCTGTCTTCTTCATGTTTCTTAGACCGATATGAACACTCAAACGAATGCCCCAAATGCAAACCAAGGCATAGACCAGCGTGCTTAAATCACTTCGTTCAGTATTGAAATAAAGATAGACGCAAAGCAGCACATAGCCGAAGCCCCAGGCCACATCGGCAATGTCGTTACGCTTTAGGATCAGGGAAACGATAAACCAGAAGCTAGCGTAGCCAAAAGCTAAAAGGAAAATATTGGAAAGCAGATCGATCACGCCTGCAACCATCGTGTAATTCCATAACCCGAAGCACTTACCGCAGCGGTCAGTACTGAGCCCCAAATAATATCGATGAACACTATTTTGATAGGCCAATCTTTCAATGTAGCCAAATTGGTAAGGTCGTAAGTGGCGTAGGTGAAGAACCCAAAAAGTGCACCCATGATAATGGCGTATTTGAGTGATTCTTTGTTGACGGCTGGAACAATGGCGAAAATATAAATGCCTACAATAAACAGCAGATAGAAAATTATAGCCGCTGTCCAGTTCACCTGATCCGCTAATAAGCCTCCCAAATGCTTATTGTATAGGTTTTTAGCCACTACCCCCAGCCAGACCAAGTCGATGGCGAAAAATACGATGGTCGTAAGTAAGTAACTTTTAAGCAGTAGTATAAAAGACATATCTCAATTTACGGAAATAACAGCACCCGAGTAATTATTGTTTTCGGTCTGTACTTATTCGAATAACATGCTTATTATTAACACATGAAAAAGAAACTCTTACTCACCCTGCTAAGTCTATTCATGCTTCCTATAGTTGCACTTTCTCAAACCATTCTTGAAGACAGTGTAATGAATGGAAACAACTTCCAAAAGGCGGCTTTTCGTTTATGGATTGGAAAGGACATTCAAAAAGTAAGAGGTGTGATCGTGATGGTTCCCGGTTCGAATGGCAATGGCCGTGATATGGTGAACCAACCGGAGTGGCAAGCCTTGGCCAATAAGCACAACATGGCCATCTTGGCGGCTGACATTAAAGACAAGCGCAGCCCGAATATGGCCATTGAGCAATATGCCGATGTGAAAAACGGAACTGGTCAGGCCATGTTAGATGTACTGAGCCGATTGGCGACAAAAAGTGGTCACCATGAACTGAATACGGTTCCATTTGCACTGTGGGGCATGTCGGCTGGTGGTGAATTTAACTATGAATTTGCCTGCTGGAAGCCAGAAAGGGTGATTACGTTTATCGTGAACAAAGGAGGCGTTTACTACACCGCATTAGCTTCTGAAGCCACACGGGCAGTGCCAGGGGTTTTCCTCACGGGCGAAATTGATAACCCTTATCGTAACAATATTGTAAAGGGCATTTACTCTGTCAACCGCAGGTTTG
>CAXBPM010000670.1:0-2031 GCA_963977345.1 uncultured Roseivirga sp. | reverse complement strand
TCTCATAATCTTCTACAGAAATGCGTTCATCAATACCATGAAAAGTGCTGATGTTCTCATTATTAATATGATATGGTACAAAACGATAGATGTTTGGGCTGATGGCTCCAAAATGCCTTGAGTCTGTGGCTGCAATCACCAAGTTGGGCGCAGTTAACACGCTATCGAAAATTTCTTTAATAGACTTGTTAATCGCGTTGTAACCAGTGGTTTCCACTGGAGAAACTGGGGATGGCTCTGAATTGAAACCAAAGAACCTGGTTTTAACACGAGAGTCGTCAATGGTTTGATTTACATGGTTCAGCACATCTTCGGAAGTTTCTCCCGGAATGATTCTGAAATTGATCAAAGCCCTGGCTTGCGTTGGGATGATGTTTTCCTTAATTCCTGCATTGAAGATCGTTGGGGCGGTTGTGGTTCTGATCAAGGCATTTCCTGCTCCGCCTGCGCTTTCATAAGTACTCAACACAAGTGGCTTGAAGATGGATAGGTTAGCGAAAGCCATTCTATTCACAAAACCCATTTCAGGCCCAATTTGATTGATGAACCCCTGCATTGGTTCCGAAATCGTTCCTTTAGAAGGATTACTTTTTACCTTAACTACCGCTTTGGCTAAAACATCAATGGCAGTTTCTGGGTCGGGACGAGATGAATGGCCACCTTCCATATCGACCGTAAGTTCAATGGTGGTAGAGCCTTTTTCAGCTACGCCAATAAAGGCCACGTCTGGATCTACACCCGGCACAAGTTTTTGGGTGATGGCATAACCTTCGTCCAATACATATTCGGCATGGATTCCCTCTTCTTCAAGATGTCGGGCAATGGCTACTGCACCTTTTCTCCACCTACTTCTTCATCGTGCCCAAAAGCTAGATAAAGGGTTCTTTCGGGTTGAAAACCTTCCGATAGAAGCATTTCTACAGCTTCTAAAATTCCTATCACAGAGAACTTATCGTCAATGGTACCACGGCCCCAAATCACGCCATTCTTTATTATTCCCCCAAAAGGATCAACAGACCATTTTTCTGGAGAAGCAATAGGAACCACATCAATGTGACCCATTAATACAATGGGCTTGAGGCTTATGTCTTTCCCCTTCCAGCTAAACAAATGACTGTATTTGTTAAAGGTTTTGTGTTCTAAAACAGAGTCAATTAGTGGGTAACTGTTTTTAAGAAATTCATTGAACGCCTCGAAAGCGGTGGAGTCAAAATTAGCGGGGTCTTCGTGCGAAATGGTTTTGATTTTCAAAGCCTCAGTAAGCCTTAGTACCGAAGTTTCTGGGATGCTAATTTTCGCTACTGGATCAACTTCCAGTTGTTTAGAGCTGAAAGTGAACGTCTTGAAAAGTATATAAGCCACAAAAACGAGGAGGAGAACTAAAATTACTTTGAGGAATTTCTTCATGCTTAAAGGGGATTGAGCTTAAATATAAATATTGTCGGCTTTATTCTTCGGGTTCGATGTGAATAAGCACATCCGCAATTTCGGGCATTTCATTTTGAATTGCGTTTTTCACATCATGCGCTATGTCATGTCCTTTTTTAACGGAAATTTCACCTTTAACGGTGAGGTGTAAATCCACATGAAAAGACATGCCTGCTTTTCGAACAAAGCACTTTTCTGTACCCTGAACTCCCTGAACAGATTCTGCTACTTTTCTGATTTCGACAATTAAGTCATCGTAAACGTGTTCGTCCATGATTTCACCTAGGGCAGGGCGGAAAATCAAAAATGCATTATAAACGATAAAGCCAGAGGCGAGCAGGGCGGCCCAGTCGTCTGCGGTTTCATAACCTTCACCCATATAAATGGCGATGGAAATTCCGATAAAGGCCAATAGGGAAGTGATGGCATCGCTTCGATGATGCCAAGCATCGGCTTTTAAAGAAGTGCTTTTAGTTTTGTCGCTTTTTTTGGATACAAATCGATAAAAAATCTCCTTCACAATTACGATTACGGCCAGAACAATTAGTGTGAATTTTTCCGGGACCTTGTGTGGGGTGCGGATATGCTGGATACTTTCGTAGG
>CAXBPM010000669.1:0-2032 GCA_963977345.1 uncultured Roseivirga sp. | reverse complement strand
GTCCGCTGACGGACGGCAATATTTGTTTGTATATTAACGATCAGTTTGATTTGTACAAGATTGAAAGACAAATGTAAACCAATACTAGGGTTAGACAGGCTCCGAATAAGCAGCAGTGTTTAATCAAAGCCTAAGTCAAAGGGGTAAAGAAAATAGGAGGTACTATTGAAAGTAATTAGCATCGTTACCGCCTCCCCCTTGGCCAAGGGGGTTGGGGGATTGATTTCATAAATACCTGAGAGCGTTCGAGGATTGAATAAACAACATGAACAAGTCCAGTTACAATAAGAAACTAAAACCATTGGCTCGTGGGCTCCGAAAACATGGAACTCCGGGTGAGGCCATCTTATGGGCTCATGTGCTCAGGGCAAAACGGTTTTATGGTCTTCAGTTTAATAGACAATTCGCCATCGAAAATTACATTGTTGATTTTATATGTAGAAAAGAAAGGTTGATTATAGAACTTGATGGCCGATCGCATGATGATAAACAAGAACAGGACAGAACAAGAGATTTACGACTAAATGAGCTAGGCTATAAGGTCGTTCGAATTGCAGAAGTAGATGTAAAATATGACTTGAAAAATGTAATTAGAACGATTGAGGGCCATTTATCGGAAGAAACATTGAATAAACCAATAGAGTAGATGAAATCCCCCTAGCCCTCCCGAAGCTTCGGGATAAAAAAGGGGGACAGCTCCGAACAAGCATGAAAGGTTACTTCAATACGAAAGATGAAAAGACCAATACACAGAAGGTGCAAAAATTGAAAGGAATCCATATCGTTACCGCCTCCCCCTTGGTCAAGGGGGTTGGGGGATTGTAAAATAGACACACCATGAAACAAGGAAAAATACTCATCATAGACGACAATGAAGATTTACTAAAAGCTGCTAGAATTTATCTGAAGCGGCATTTTGGTCAAATTGATTTGGAGAAAGACCCCACGCTGATTCCTGACCTGCTCCAGAATGATGCATATGATGTCATTCTGCTCGATATGAATTTCACCCAAGATGTGAACTCTGGGCAAGAGGGCTTTCATTGGTTGGATAAGATTTTAGAGATTGATCCATCCGCAGTGGTAGTGCTTATTACCGCCTTTGGCTCTGTGGATATGGCCGTAAAGGCCATTAAAGCAGGAGCTTCTGATTTTGTGATGAAGCCCTGGGAAAACGAAAAACTACTGGCCACACTCCTTTCTTCCATCCGTCTAAGGTCTTCCAAAGAAGAGCTCAAATTGATGAAAGACAGAGAGGATACTTTGACCCAAGACCTCGATCATAAATTCAAGGAAATCATTGGACAAAGCGGATCGATGATTCAGGTTTTCGATACCATTGACCGAGTAGCCAGCACAGATGCCAACGTTTTAGTATTGGGTGAGAATGGCACAGGTAAAGAACTGATTGCCAGATCAATTCATAGAAATTCAAAAAGAGCTGAAAAGCCTTTTATCAGTGTAGACTTAGGCGCTATTTCAGAGAACTTATTTGAAAGCGAACTCTTCGGTCATGTGCGCGGATCTTTCACCGATGCCAAAACAGATCGTGCGGGAAGGTTTGAAATTGCCAATGGAGGCACCTTGTTTTTGGATGAAATTGGCAACCTTTCGCTCCCACTTCAAGCCAAACTCTTAACCGCAGTACAAAACAGAAAAGTGAATCGGGTGGGGTCGAATAAGACGATTGATGTGGACATTCGCTTGGTCTGCGCCACCAATATGCCGCTTTATGAAATGGTGCAAAAAGGAGAATTTAGGCAAGATTTACTCTATCGGATTAACACCATAGAACTGAAGTTACCTGCTTTGAGGGAACGAATTGAGGACATTCCCCTACTGGCTGAACATTACCTAAAAGACTATGCCAAGAAGTACAACAAAGACATTTACAAATTCAGCGAAGCCACCCTTAAGCGCTTGGAGAAATACAGCTGGCCTGGTAATGTGCGTGAGTTACAGCATGCGGTTGAGCGCGCGGTCATCATGAGTCGTGATAACATTCTTCAACCTGAAGACTTCTTTTTCAATA
>CAXBPM010000668.1:0-2033 GCA_963977345.1 uncultured Roseivirga sp. | reverse complement strand
AATCTTTACCCACTTCGGTAAAGGCTTGAATGGCTTTGTCTAAATGATGTCTTTCATGCCCTGCAGAAACTTGAACTCTAATTCTGGCTTGGCCTTTGGCCACTACCGGGAAGAAGAAACCAATTACGTAAATGCCCTTTTCTAAAAGTGCATCGGCCATTTTTTGGGCCAACTTGGCATCGTAAAGCATTACAGGTACAATGGCGTGCTCTCCCGGCTTAATGTCAAAACCAGCTTCCGTCATTTTACTTCTGAAGTACTTGGTATTTTCCTCCAGTTTATCGCGAAGGGTGGTGGCTTCAGAAAGCATCTCGAATACCGCGATAGACGCACCTACAATTGAAGGCGCCAAAGTGTTAGAGAATAAATAGGGTCTTGAACGCTGACGAAGGATTTCGATCACTTCTTTTTTAGCTGAGGTAAACCCACCAGATGCACCACCTAGGGCTTTACCCAATGTACCGGTGATAATATCCACACGGTCCATGCAGTTTCTAAATTCGTGAACGCCTCTACCTGTTTTACCCATAAAACCTGTTGAATGACATTCGTCCGTCATTACCAAAGCTTTGTATTTATCAGCCAAATCACAGATTTTATCTAATTGTGCAATCGTGCCATCCATAGAGAAAACACCATCAGTCACAATGATCTTATTCTTCGCTCCCTTAGCATCAGCATCTTTCAATTGCTGCTCTAAGCTATCCATGTCATTATGATCATAACGGAAACGCATCGCTTTACACAAACGCACACCATCAATAATAGAAGCATGGTTTAGGGCATCTGAAATAATGGCGTCTTCTGCACCTAACAATGGCTCAAAAACACCACCGTTTGCATCGAATGCTGCGGCATAAAGAATGGTGTCTTCCATGCCCAAAAATTCTGAAATCTTTTGCTCTAGTTCCTTGTGAATATCTTGTGTTCCACAAATAAAACGAACTGAAGACATACCGAAACCATGCGTATCGATGGCTTTTTTGGCCGCTTCAAGCACCCTAGGGTGAGATGATAGACCAAGATAGTTATTCGCACAAAAGTTGATTACTTCTCTTCCATCGGCAGTTTTGATATCGGCCGCTTGGGGAGTGGTAATAATTCTTTCTTTTTTATAAAGTCCGGCTTCTTTAATTTCTGCTAGTTCAGCCTGAAGTTTGGGTTGGAGTGTATCGAACATAATTAATTTGTTTTCGGTTTGGGTCTCATCATCACTTTAGGTCGGGCTTGCGCTGTTGGCGCTGCCTTTTCTGGCACTTCTTCTTTTAATGGAAATGCTCTCCTAATGGGATTGATCAGGTATAATTTCTGAGCTGTAAAGCTGTTTGGGTGCATTTGGTCATACAAACCTTTGAATTTAGACCATTGTTCTGGCTGCCCTTTTTGAAAAGCAGCCGAGTCAATTTTCTTGTCTTTTAAATAAGATTCAAAGTCCTTGATTTCCATTGCAATGCAAATATAAAAAATATGGGTTCCGAACGACTATTCGTATCGGCAAAGGTTTTACTTATTCTATTGCATTCGCTAATATTGCAGCACAAAGTGGTAGCGCCTTTTGAGGATATCATCTCCCCAAGGTCTTCTTACCGTTCGGAAACTTTCTGTTCTTTAAGCAGAAAAAGAAGAATAGATTTCTGATTCAACGATTACAACTAAATTTAGAAGCAAATGACTAGAGTACTTATCATCGGAGCGAGTGGACAATTAGGATCGGAACTGACTATTGCGCTCGGTGAAGTTTTTGGAAACGAAAACATCATTGCTTCTGATATTTCTTCGCCTCACGCCAACATTGCTGATTTCACTTTCGAGAAGCTAGATGTAATGAATGCGGCTCAGCTGAAGGAAGTCGTTGAAAGACATTCGATCACACAGATTTATCATTTGGCGGCCATCCTTTCTGCCAAAGGAGAATCTAACCCTCAGTGGGCTTGGAACTTGAACATGACCAGCTTATTGAATGTGTTGGAATTGGCCAAAGAGAAAAAACTAGACAAAATTTACTGGCCAAGTTCTATTGCCGTTTTCGGACC
>CAXBPM010000667.1:0-2035 GCA_963977345.1 uncultured Roseivirga sp. | reverse complement strand
ATCAATTCACCTTTGAGCGAGAACATTACCACGATGGTAAAGAGCAAGGCAATTAAGGTCATGGGGGAAATGGTTGGGATAAACTTGGTAGTGTACCAATGCTCACCTTTAAGCTTCACCAAGATAAACCGACTTAGCATTCCAGCTAAGAACGGGATGCCTAAATAGATGGCAACACTTTCAGCAATGGTCACTATTGAGATGTCTACAATCGCACCTTCGAAGCCAAAGTAGGGTGGAAGTACGGTGATAAATAGCCATGCGTAAAAGCTATAAGCAAATACTTGGAAGATGCTGTTCAAAGCCACTAAGCCAGCACCGTATTCGCTACTGCCTTCGGCCAAATCGTTCCAAACCAACACCATAGCAATACACCTGGCCAAGCCGATCAAAATTAGGCCAACCATGTATTCAGGGTAATCCTGAAGAAAGGTAATGGCCAAAATGAACATGAGAACAGGGCCTATAATCCAGTTCAAAATCAAGGATATTGAAAGGATTTTTACATTCTTAAAAACCTTGGGTAGCAAACTGTAATTCACCTTCGCCAATGGCGGATACATCATCAAAATGAGCCCGATGGCAATAGGGATATTGGTTGACCCGCTGCTGTAGGAATTAATGACTTCGGGAATTGACGGAACAAAATAGCCCATTGCTACTCCTATTCCCATGGCAATGAAAATCCAAAGGGTGAGGTAGCTGTCCAGAAAACCTAATTTTTTTGGTTGACTCATGATTTTTTGATTTGAGAGAAAATGTAGAACATCTCTGTGGCGATTTGTCGACTGCGCTCTGCATATTTGGCGGTTTCTTCCGAAGTGCCGTCATACAGTTTGGGGTCGTCATAATTCACTGGAATTCGCTTTTCTGCTCCAGCAATAAACGGACAGTTGGCATCGGCATCTGAGCAAGTCATAATTGCTGCGAAGCCTTCAACTGGATTAATGGTATCGTCAAACTTTTTAGAGAACATCACCAATGGCGCATGGTTTTCTGAAAAAGTAAGGCTCACCTTAGGGTTGCTTTCTCCTTCCAATTCGGCTTTAAAACCATTATTGATCAAGGTGTTAATGGCACTTTCATTAAAAGCAGTCACTTCTACACCACCAGAAAAGCTGTGAATATCGATTCCGAAATGAACAGACATGGCTTTTGCCCAAGCTTGCGTTAGTTGACTTCTACGCGAGTTGTGAGTACAAATGAAGTTGAGTTGTGCTACTTCATTATTGTCATGTTTTCCTTGAATGTAGTTAACCAAAGGTTGAAGAACAGCTTTGCGCTCAGTTGAAATATGATCTACCGAAATTGAAGAAGCGAAGTCTTCAAGAATCGGTAGAAGTTGTGTGATGGGATTCTTTGTCATGATTAGGTTGATTTATGGATTAGCAGCATCCACCACCTGGGGTACAAGCTCCGGCAGTTTGAACTTCGCTTAGTTTGACTTTTGGCTTTTCAGCAGGAACACCACATTTATCCATCGCCAAACAAGCAGTTTGCTTTGTGGTTAATAGGAAGTTAGTACCATTGAAGTCTAAACCATATTTACCAATAGTAGTGCCTTGATACTCTACTTCAATTTCTAAATCCTTCAAGCCAAGAATTCTCTCCGACAGCTCAATAATGTGAACTAGTTTTTCTGGGTGAAGTCTGTGATCATAGTCATTAGCTTCCCACAATTGGAAATTGGCTACTTCTTCAGTTCTAACTGTGCCTCCACAGTCAATGAAGTGTTTGCTGACTTGTCCGACTTCTGTTACGTGAAAGTGACTCGGAACTAAGCTGCCATCAGGCAATTCAAAAGCGATTTGATCTAACGCGCTGAGGTGATTTTTGATTTCTGAGATTTTCATAATATTATTTATTGCAATGTTGCGATTAATAGAGAGTATTTTTTAGCAACACCCGTCTGGGGTATTGAAATTTGGATTAAGAAACTGGCTGAATAAGTCTTGCATGGCTGTCCAAGCTTCTTGGTCTATACAATAGCAAACGCTAGTGCCTTCCACACTTCCTTTAATTAGGCCTAAGTTTT
>CAXBPM010000666.1:0-2039 GCA_963977345.1 uncultured Roseivirga sp. | reverse complement strand
GTCAAATCATCATCGGTAAGGCTGCCATATTTTTGCTTCACTTTACCTTTAAGTTGATTCCAGTTTCCTTTGATTTTATCTGTTGTTGCACTCATGATTTTTATAGTTTAGTGATGCCTCCTTAGTTGCAACAGCCGTTCCGTTATTCATGCACTATCCTTAAGTGTCTGTTAGGTAGTGTGTTGAGTGTTTATATATTGAAGGCTAAACTTATGCATATGTGAGGCTTTTCTACAAGGCATGGATTTTATTGCACATGTTGTAGGTCAGGTGGGTATAAATAAAAATTAACGTTTGTAACCTTTTACAAAGTCTTGAGTATATTGTTTACAAAAGTGATGATAATGTTAATTCAATGAGAGGGACACACTTGGGAGAATTCGAAGAGCTAGTGCTTTTGGCGGTTGCCGCACTTAATGATAACGCTTATGCTGTGGTGGTAAAAAGCGAAATTGAAGAGAAGGCCGATCGTAAAGTGAATATCAGTGCCATTCATACCGCCTTATATAGGTTGGAGGAAAAGGGCTTTTTGGAATCCAGCGTTGGAGGGGCTACAAAAACAAGAGGAGGGAAGAGTAAGCGTTTTTTTAAGGTCACCGCTTACGGCTTTAAATCTTTGAGGGAAGCCCAATCACTTCGCCAGTCTTTTTGGAGTGTTATTCCACAATTATCTACTCAAAAATGAAACAACAACAGCCTCCTATATTATTGAGGAAACTACTGAAACGGATCATTGCTCATGAGATCTACGATGAGGTAGAGGGTGATTTGGCTGAGCTTTATCAAGAAAGGTTGCACGAAATGAGTGTGGCCAGAGCCAAATGGCGCTACTTCATTGATGTGCTTTGCTCACTCCGCAATTTTAACTTAAAACGAAAACTCAAATTTTATAATCCACTGGTCATGTACAAAAACTATTTCAAAATCACCTTCCGCAATCTGCTCAAATACAAGGGCTATTCGTTCATCAATATTTTTGGGCTTGCTTTGGGTATGGCTTCCTGCCTGCTCATTCTTCTTTTTGTAAACAACGAACTCAGTTTCGATGGATTTCATGAAAAGAAGGCCAATATCTATCGACTTGATGAAGTGCAGAGCTTTGGCGCTGTTTCAGAGCAAAAAGTAGCGCTTTCTATGTATCCGATGGGACCAAACCTACTGGCTGATTATCCTGAAATTACGGATTTTACTCGCTATTGGACATTGGGTCGGACATTGGTTCAATACAAAGATCAATCACATTATACCGAAAATCTTGTTCGAGTAGATACTTCCTTTTTGAAGATGTTCGATTTTCAGATGATAGAAGGAAACAGGTATTCCGTATTTGATGAACCTAATAATCTGATTCTAAGTGAAACATTGGCCAAGCGGATTTTTGGCGATGAAAATCCAATAGGCCAGGTGATTAAAACTGGTGAGGGAGATGAAAATCAGATTAAGATAACGGGAGTGTTTGCCGATGTGCCCGATAATTCTCATTTACAATTCGATGCATTGACGAGTACTAAGCTCTGGGATTCTGAAGACAGGAGAAACGGATGGGGATCGAATTATCTCAACACTTATTTGCAGCTGGCGAATAACACAGATGTTGAAAAGCTTGAAGCTAAGTTTGATGATTTCTTAGTAAAATACATGGGCGAAGAGGTGTTGGAGTTTTACTCCTTATTTCTTCAACCTTTGTCTGACGTGCATTTGGGCTCCATGGACATTACGCACGACTACAATAACCACAAGAAGTTTGCGCGTAGCTCAGTAAATATATTTCTGATTCTGGCCTTTTTCGTTCTGCTCATTGCCAGTATCAACTTCATGAATCTTTCTACTGCTAGAGCAGCTACTCGATCTAGGGAAGTTGGTGTTAGAAAGTCAATAGGGGCCTATAAAGGTCAAATCACTGGGCAGTTTATGATGGAGTCGATTATGTTGTCCTTCATTGCGTTAATCATTGCCTTTTTATTGAGTTTTGCTGCCATTGGGCCTCTGAACGGAATTATAGATAGAAACCTTGAGCTATCGTTTTTCTTCCAACCACT
>CAXBPM010000665.1:0-2047 GCA_963977345.1 uncultured Roseivirga sp. | reverse complement strand
CTCCACTTTTGCCCTTGGCCAGTGCCGATGAAGGAAACCATGTGATTTATATGGGGGCGGTTTGTAAAATCATTGCACCTGCCATTCGTGTGGGCTACATGGTAGGGCCCAGTGATTTTATCACAGCAGCAGCGCATTTAAGAAGAACCATAGACCGTCAAGGTGACACCATATTAGAAAGGGCTTTGGCACAAATGATTGAGCAAGGTGACCTTCAGCGACACAGTAGAAAGGCACTCAAACTTTATCACGAACGGAGAGACCATTTCCATCAATTACTCACTGATCACCTTTCGGAATTCATCAGTTTTAGTGTCCCCGAAGGCGGTATGGCTTTTTGGGTGAAGCTAAAGAAAGGAATGAATTGGGAGGCCATTGCCAAAACTTGCTTAGAGAATGAAATGGTAATTCCTGATTGGAAAAACTACGACAGCAATAACTCAGGACATAATGGTATCCGTTTGGGCTTTGCTTCTTTAAATTTTGAAGAACAAACCAAGGCCGTTCTCATTCTGAAATCAGCCATGAAAAAAGAAAGTCAAAATTAATTTCGCCAAATTGTCCCTTGCTCATAATGGCTTTCGTCAATAGGGTGAATCTCAAAAAGAGAACTCGATTTTTAAACCTTAATTTTTAACATCATGAAAAAGTTTTTATACCTATTTAGAGGTGGCGATGCAAGAATGGCCGAAATGTCTCCAGAAGAAGTTCAAGCTGAAATGGCCGAATGGGGCAAATGGATGCAAGGTTTAGCCGAAAAAGGTCAATTGATTGATGGTTTGCCTTTAAAAGCTGAAGGCATGCAAGTATCAAAAGGTGGTCAATTGGTTACTGATGGCCCATTTGCGGAAGGTGCTGAAATTGTTGGTGGTTACTTGATGGTAAATGCTACTGATATGAACCAAGCCGTAGAAATGTCGAAAGGTTGCCCAATCTTAGGCGCAAAAGATGGAAATATTGAAGTAAGAGAAATTGCGAGTATGTAAGATTTTAAGAGAAGTCGCTTTTGATCAATCATGGCGACTTCTTTTTAAAAAGCTACCTCACTTTGACTTTCTTGATTAATCTGGCAAATAAGCCTGGCACGAATCGTTTGGCGTAAGCTCCGTAAGATTCTTTACCAATATAAACCTCCCGCTTTTCTTTTTTGATCGCCTTAATGATGGCTTTGGCGCAATCTTCTGCGGGAATTCCTTTGGCTTGGGCATCATCCATAACATTGGCTTTTGAGCCATCACCCACTAAGGCATTGATCGATACATTGGTTTTCACGAAACCCGGTGCGGCTATCGTTACTTTGATTCCATCATCTTCCAGTTCGGCACGAAGACTATCGTAAAAGCCGTGAAGCGCATGTTTTGTGGCTGCATAGCCAGAGCGATAAGGCGTTCCGAAAATACCAGTCAGGCTTGTCACTACCACGAAATGTCCACTCCCCTTTTCGAGCATATGCGGAAGCAGGTTTTTCGCTAATGCAATATTCCCGAAGTAGTTGACTTCCATCAAATTTCGATCTACCTCAAGTTTAGTGTCCTTTACCAAAGACCGCTGACTGATGCCGCCATTATTGATCAAAATATCCACCTGCCCGAAAAGAGAAATGGCTTCGTTGGTCTTGGTCGCCAAGCTATCGGCTTCGGCTAAATCGAGGCTGAGGATTTTGATGTTGTCTTGATTGGAACAATTAGACTTTACCCTTTCCAATTCGGCTAGTCTGCGGGCAGAAAGAATCAGTTGAGCCCCTTCAGCGGAAAGCTGCATGGCCAAAGCTTCTCCAATTCCTGAAGAAGCGCCAGTGATCCAGATGGTTTTGTTATTAAGGCTTTTCATGTTTCAATCCTCCTCCGCCCTTCGGGCACCTCCTCCAAAGAGGAGGATAACCTAATTACTTCCGAACATAAGTTACAAAGTCGAAAGCATATTTGTGCTTTTCATCGGCTTCATGATGTTCTCTTCGTTCTTCCTTCCACTCACTTTTATCGAATTTAGGGAAGAAAGTATCTGCTCCTTCGATTACCGCTTCTACTTCCGTAATCAGCATTCTATC
>CAXBPM010000664.1:0-2050 GCA_963977345.1 uncultured Roseivirga sp. | reverse complement strand
CTCTGAACGGAATTATAGATAGAAACCTTGAGCTATCGTTTTTCTTCCAACCACTCCACCTTGTGCTGGTTTTGGCTATTGCTATATTCATCGGCTTTTTATCAGGAGTCTATCCTGCTTTGGTCATGTCGGGTTTCAATACTGTAATGGCTTTAAAAGGAAGTGGAATGAAGGCTGGTAAATCGTTTTTCAGAAATGCATTGGTAGTGTTTCAATACGCCATTGCCATCGCTATTATCATCGGCACTGTCTTGGCTACTCAGCAGCTTAATTATATGCAGAACCTCGATTTGGGCTTCAAAAAGGACTTGGTGGTCACTGTTAATATGTATAATGACACAAATTCAAAATACGAATTATTCAAAACTGAATTGAGAAATCAATCGAATATTACCGATGTAACCGCTACTACGCAACGATTGGGTAATAACTTACACCAGACAAGTATGCAGTACAGGGCCGACACCGCTTTGATTAATGGCTCTAGTTCGTTTGTCGTGGTAGACAACAATTTTATGGACTTCTTTGAAATGGAAATTTTGGAGGGCAGGGCTTTGAGTGACCAGTATGCCAATGATAAAGCAGGGTTAAGTTTTGTAGTGAATGAAACCTTGGCCAAAGAGTTAGGAGCAGGAGATCGAGAAGTACTGGGCATGCCATTCCATTTTGGTGGAAACGACCCCCTTGGAACCATTGTAGGGGTAGTAAAGGACTTTAGCTACAATAAGCTCAATTTGAAAGTAGAGCCACTTTTTATGAGTCAGCAACCGTGGGGTTGGAGCGAAGTAGATGTGAAACTTAGAGCAGATAAACTGCAAGAGGGGCTTGCTGAAATTGAAGCAGTATGGTCTACACTTTATCCTCAACGTCCGTTTGAGTATCAGTTTTTGGATGACCACATCGATAAGATGTACCAATCGGAGCAACAGCTGACAAAAGTGATTAGCATACTGTCTGTTTTGGCCATTATCATTGCCTCCCTTGGTCTTTTCGGTTTGGCTTCCTTTACCGTTAAACAGCGTTTGAAAGAAATGGGAATTAGAAAAGTGCTGGGTGCTTCGGTAAGCCAAATAGTAATGATTCTCTCGAAGAAATTTACCGCTTTGGTGTTGATCGCATTCATCATCTCGGCACCGATTACTTATTATATGATGGACCAATGGTTAGCGAGTTATGCCAACAGTATTGGTATAGGCATCGGGATTTTTCTGATTGTTGGCTTGGGCTCTTGGCTCATTGCACTGCTCACGGTGAGTTTACAATCGTATCGTGTGGCAAGTTCCAACCCCGTTGAAACTTTAAGGATAGAGTAAGGCATTGAATTAGTCTTTATATCTTTGGGCTATGCCCCAAAATATAGCAGTTATTGGAGGAGGGGCGGCAGGATTTTTTGCCGCCTTTTCTTGTAAAGTTCACTCACCCGATGCTAGGGTAACTATTTTTGAGAAAACTGGAAAGTTACTTTCTAAAGTAAAGGTTTCTGGAGGTGGGCGCTGCAATGTAACGCATGCTTGCTTTAATAATAATGACTTAGTTAAATTCTACCCAAGGGGTGGGAAGCAGCTCAAAAAAGTATTTGGGCAGTTTACGACAACCGACACCGTAGCATGGTTTGAGCAAAGGGGAGTGGAGTTGAAAGCTGAAGCTGATAATCGAATGTTTCCCACCACCGATAACTCTCAAACGATTATTGACTGCTTTTTAAAGGAAACGAGTAAGCTCGGAATTCAAGTGGTACTCAACGCTAACGTAAATTCCATTCAGCCTAAAAGTCCTGGCTTTGATTTACAAATTGGAGATAAAATTCAGCATTTCGATAAAGTGATTGTCGCTTCTGGCGGAAGCCCAAAAGCACAAGGCTTTGATTGGCTGAAGGATTTGAGGCACGACATTATTACTCCTGTGCCTTCCCTTTTTACTTTCAATATGCCCAAGGAGCCTATCAAGAACTTAATGGGGCTCTCGGTTCCAAATGCTACTGTTCGCGTTCAAGGCACTAAACTTCAGCAATCGGGGCCATTGCTCATTACCCACTGGGGAATGAGCGGCC
>CAXBPM010000663.1:0-2051 GCA_963977345.1 uncultured Roseivirga sp. | reverse complement strand
GCTCTATCGGGCCTGATGGCATGAGCTGTGGCTTGGTCTGTGCCCGGTGCTCTGCCCAAACCGAGGTCAATTCTGCCTGGATAAAGCGAACCTAAAGTGCCAAATTGTTCAGCCACAATAAGAGGCGAATGATTGGGAAGCATAATTCCTCCAGAACCTACTTTTAATGTTTTTGTGCCTCCAGCAATATGGCCTATCAGCACGGAAGTAGCCGAACTTGCGATACTGACCATATTATGGTGTTCAGCCAACCAAAACCTAGTGTAGCCCATTTTTTCAGCCTTTTGTGCCAAGTCAAGGCTTTTTGAAAAGGTATCTGCTGGTGTTGATCCCACGCCCATAGAGGCCAATTCTAGGATCGAATATTTTATGTGCTCAGAATGCTTAGGCATGGACTGTCTTTTTAATTTCTCTAACCGTGTAGGTAATGAGAAATCGCTAAGAATAATTCCCTGTTGCTGGGTTTAATCAACGCATTCTTTTAACAAATCGCTAAGTCTCTATTCCATAATCAAATTGAAAGCCCCTGAGATCAAGAATTCAGTATTAGGCTTGAAATCCTGAGGGTTTAAAATGGAGGTAAAGCCATCTTCAGTATTACCCACTTTGACCATTCTTTTTTCGAAAACGGATGTTCCATTTTCTGTACCTGTTTTTACTAAAACGTAATAATTATTTTCAATCTCTATCACTGCAGCTTCAGGTAATGCCATTTGAGATTGATTAGAAGTTAATATTTCGGCTTCCACATACATGCCCGGAATAAAAAGTAATTCGTCTTCTTCATTGTCCAGATGGCAATGCACTAAAACCGATCTATTTTCGCTGTCGATGGCTTTATTGATGAGGCTCACGGTAGCTGTAAAGGTTTTGTTTGGGTCATTCTGACGCTTGAATATTACTTTTTGGTCTACCTTAATCTTATGCAGGTCATTTTCGAAAACCATCAATTCCATATGCATGTGCTCGGTATTGGTGATGGTTATTGCAATGTCAGAAGGGTTTAGGAACATGCCTTTGGAGGCATCTACAGAAGTAATAAAACCACTGATGGGTGACTTTACGGAGATAACGGAAGTCATGCTCTCCGCTGTTAAGTTGTTGGAATCAATGTTCATCAAGGCCAATTTCTTTTTAAGGGCCTCGTATTGGGTTAAAGCACTGTTGTATTCTGTTTCTGCCTGAAGAAATTTCTTCTGAGAGCTGATGTTTTCTTCCGAAAGGTTCTTTTGCCTTTCGTAGTCAGACTTTAAAAAAGTGAGATGATTTTTAACTTCCAAAAAGTCTTGCTGCATTTGAATGTAGGCTGGGTTTTCTAGCGTGAACAAGGTTTGTCCTTTCGTGGCCACTTCGCCTGGCAACAGCTCACTCTCTTTTACATAACCACCAAAATAGGCGCTTACAGAAGCTTTGTGCCCCGGAGGCACATCAAACATGCCTGTGGTATGCACCTTTTCTGAAAACTTAAAAGTGTCCATTTTTCCGAGCTCCATAGCCGATGCTTGAAATTGAGAGTTACTCACGCTTATGATGTTTTCGTTGTTGTCATCAATGACCACGGTTTCGCTGGTCGCACTTGAACCACAAGAGAATATGCTGAAGACGAGGGCAAGACTGCCTAAAAATAAGCTGATACTGAATGTATGTTTAGAACTGTTCATTTCAGGGTTGTTAAATATTTGATATCCAATAAGATCATGTTGTATTTGTAGAGATTTTCTAAGTAGGTAATCTCAATACCTTTGGCATTATCGAGTAACTGTATGTACTGCAAGAAATCGATTTCCCCACTTTTAAAAGCCTTTGTGCCATTGTTGATTAACTCTTGAGACAAGAGATTTCCAGCACTTTCATAGTAGTTTATGGCTTCTTCATATTGCTGTAAATCAGCACGCTGAGCTTCGAAATTGGCCTTTAACTGTGTTTTGTAATTCTCTGACTCGTATTCAGAAATGAGCGATTGGATTTTGGCTGCATTCACCTTTGCCTTATCGGCTCCATAAAAGAGGGGGATGCCAATGCCTGCTTGAAAACCCATATAGGCTTTTGCA
>CAXBPM010000662.1:0-2077 GCA_963977345.1 uncultured Roseivirga sp. | reverse complement strand
TGATGCTCTTCTTTACTGTTATTAAAGATCTTGTAAATAGAAGGTGAAATAAGGCTCACAAGAATGGCCGTGGTGACAATTCCCGCATTATCTGCCGAGCTAATTACATTCAATGAAAGCCCAATTTGAGCTGCTGCAATGGTTAAACCCATTCTAGCAGTAAGCAATACACCTCCAGCCAAAGCCTTCTTCAGCCCAAACACTTTGATCATAATCAAAGCAGGGATAAGCTGGGTAACAAAAAAGCCAACCATCAAGGTAAGAATAAACGGAATCGACTCTTGAAACTGTGTCAGTGCCGATAAATCTAAATTCACCCCAACCATGATAAAGAAGATGGGAATAAAGAAGCCGTAGCTCATTCCGTCAAGCTTAAACAGCAATGCCGAACGTTCCTTACTTACAAAAAGGCTCAACAGTGTACCCGCAAAAAAGGCGCCCATGGCCAACTCAGTGCCAATCAAGTGAGCAATCACCACAAAGAAAAGGAGTAGCGCCACAGCACCTCTCACCCTGATCTGGCTTGCCGCATGTTCTAACCTATATAGTAATTGCTGAAAGCTGCGCACTTTCATCATTCGATTTCCAAGCCAATAAACGACAATGAACACGATGAAAATGATGGCGAAAAGAAGCAGCTCTACCTGAAATCCTTTTTTCAGTACGCCTGAATAAATTGAGATCAATATGATACTCATTACCGTAGCAATGGCGCCTTCCATCAACAGGATTTGTCCAAACTTACGCTTCAATTCTCCTTCCGCTTTTAATATTGGCACTGTAATACTAAGCGCTACGGTAGGCAATAGGAACATGTAGAATACGATGTCCACCTCCATAAATTGGTTCATCAGCCAAGCAAAGGGCAGGGAAAGCAATAAGGAACCGAAATAAATGAACAGCGCGACCAGTAAAGAGTTACTGACTAAATCGACAAACTTGATGCGGCCTCGGGGAAATGATGAAATAATTTTATTGACATCAATTTCCATTCCTGCCAAGAAAATAAGGAATAGGAAACCAGTTTGTGCCAAAAAGCTGGTAATGGCCGTCTCTTCTACCCAACCTAATACAAAAGGGCCAACCAAAACCCCCATTACGATTTCGACAATTACGGAAGGTACTTTTGATATTTCTAGCCTAGAAAGCACCAAAGGCACCACCCAGGCAATAGACAGAATAATAAAGATTGGCCAGTATTCGAGGTTGTTCATAGCGGTCAAGATAGTTCGTAATTCCTCTAAAATAAGTAAAAATGAACTTTGACGCGACTTTAAATTTCAAAGATTATGCAGAATTTTGGCATTTCTTGATCTGAAATGCGGAATTGTAAAAGCTCAGGAAGAGCCCTGAACTTACTTATTATTGAATCTAAAATACTTGAATTCAACCTCTTCCGCTTCTCTTTCATCGCTGATGACGACATACATATGGATTTCATTCTCTGAAATTCGCTTGATTGTAAAACCATCAAAATAAACAGCATCCTTCTCCACTTTGACCAACGGAAACTCCTCTCGTTCGTTTTTCTCTTCCCAGCCCGTCAGGTCGCTATTAAAATGCTTTAGGCGAAAGGACAGTGAGCCTTGCTCTTCAACAATTTGGCAGATTTCGTAAAAGGTGGTTTTGCCTTCCGAAACTAGTTTGAAGGAACCCATCATGGAATCGCCCAAAGGGGGTGACCAGATTTCTTCTGTAATCCCTCCAAAAGCTTCTCCACGCCAGTGACCACTCATCCAAGCTACATCGGCCAAAGTTGCTTTGGGAGATTTGTTAGTGCCAAGCTTTAAGGTGTTTTGACCAAAGCTGGTAAAAGACATTAAAACGAATAAGAGAGATAGACCTAGCTTTTTCATGTTTTATTGAATTGACGAACCAGAATATGAATAGGAGACAACGGCTATCTAAATTTCCGTGATCCTTACCTTTTTATTCTTCAGCTTAGTATTGTTCAGGGTCTGAATCAAACGTTTGGCTTCTATGGCGGCTACCGCAACAAATGCGCAATCGTTTTTAATTTCAATCATGCCCAGCTGATCTTTCTGCAATTGCCCTTGTTTAAAGAAGAGCCCCGCGA
>CAXBPM010000661.1:0-2080 GCA_963977345.1 uncultured Roseivirga sp. | reverse complement strand
CTTCTTCCTTCAAATTCTAGACAGAAAAAAGTGTTGGATAAAGTAGCTGAAATAAGCGGCTGGAATTCCGATCTTCCCGAAGGAAAAAACCGAGGCATTGCCTTTCACGAATCTTTCGGTTCGATTGTAGCGCAGGTAGCCGAAATCAGCATCAACTCCGAAAAGGAATTCAGCATAGACAAAGTTTTTTGCGTGATTGACTGTGGCAATTACGTTAACCCTGACACCATTCTTGCACAGATGCAAAGCGGAATTGTTTTCGGGTTAACAGCAGCTGTTTATGGAGAAATCACCATTGAAGAAGGCAAAATTCAGCAGTCGAACTTCCCTAACTATGAAATGTTGAAGTTGAAACATATGCCTGAAGTGACCACGCACATCATGGAAAACAATGAAGCACCGGGTGGTGTTGGTGAACCTGGCACTCCGCCTATTGCTCCTGCCCTCACCAATGCTATTTTTGCTGCAACAGGCGAACGTGTGCGTTCCCTTCCTTTAAAAAATCACGGTTTTAAATTAGTCTAAACCATTAAATGAAATCATTCAAGTTTTTAGCACTCCTCTTTTTGGTTTGTAGCTGCACCACACTGACGGTGAATAGGTCAGTTCAAGAAACACAATTACCCACCTCTTTTTGTGAAACAAGCCCAATAGAAATCAAGCATAATATGCCCTATGGAAATTCTACTTGGCAGAGAAACATCAACTTACCGACAAGCGGAAAATTTGTGGAAGAGAACCATTATGTCACTCAATCCGATATGTTCGATAACCAAACGCCTTGGCCCAAAACTATGACGGAGAACATGCAGCAGCATCTTCAACGTGCCTTTCTTCTCTACCAATCCTTCGACCCAAAAATGACTTTTGAGCAATTGTATTCTAAAAGGTGGAACAAAGAATGGACACCTGAAGAAGGCGGCCATTTTGGGCAAGGTTCTGTAGGGGAAGTACAGCGAAATGAATTAACACCGGAGGATGAAATGTGGTTCATGACCATGATGTGGGCGAGTGAATCGAAGCCGAAAAGGGGCACCAAATTCTTACTTACTGCCAATAACAAAAGTGTGGTAGTGATTGCAGGCTATGAAACGGGGCCTTCTTCTAAAGATCATATTGGAGGAGTTACTAGAGAGGTTCATGCTTGGTTGGGCACAGATCCAAATTCTTTGATAGAAGTAGGTCTGCTGAAAAATCAGGAGCAAAAAACAGGGCCCGTAGATTGTAAATAGTTAATACTTACACCCCACAGGCCTAAAAATCATCCGTTCGGTTTATACTCTTACCTGACCATTTCCGAAGAAATAATATTTATTGGTTACCAATTGTTCTAGCCCTAATGGACCACGGTGATGCAGCTTATCGGTACTGATGGCCAGTTCGCCACCAATTCCCATTTGACCACCATCGGTAAAACGGGTGGAAGCATTGTGATACACTGCTCCGCAATCTACCTGCTCCATAAAACTTTGCGCCAGCACTTTATCGGTTGTCATAATGGCTGAAGAGTGACCACCAGAATATTTATTAATCTTCTGAATGGCTTCCTTTTCGTCACCTACAAGGGCTACGCATGCCTTGAGTGCCAAAAACTCTTCGAACCAAATTTCTTCATTTTCAATGGTTTGCTCTTCCTTCAAAATCTTCTTGACTTCTTGATCTACCACAAGCTCTACCTCAAATTCGTGTAAGGCTTTTAGTAGCTGAATGAGTTTGTTTTCTAAATCAGGTAAGCGCTTATCCAGCAAAATCTTGTCGAGGGCGTTACAAGCAGATATTTTATCGGTTTTAGCATTCAAAATCACTTTCAATGCTTGGTCCCAATCCGCTTTATGATCTACATAAATGAAGTTGTTCCCTCTTCCGCTTACCAACACTGGGCAAGTAGCGTGTTCTTTCACAAAAGCAATCAAACGCTCACCTCCGCGAGGAACAATCAAGTCGATTTTCTGATCTGGGTTTTTTAAGAACGCTTGGGTCTCCGTTCTCGACATTTTGAGCAACTGCACCCAATCCGTATCTAGGCCATTTAGGTGTAAAGCTTGATGCCAACAGTCGATTAAAATCTGATTGGAATGTA
>CAXBPM010000660.1:0-2087 GCA_963977345.1 uncultured Roseivirga sp. | reverse complement strand
ACACCACAACGGGGACAGCAATAATTACAGCGGCCAACAGCTTCCATACACTTGAAACATTAAGTGTTTTTTGAATACTCATAAAACCAGCACCGAGTACTTTGCGAATGCCCATTTCCTTCAACCTCCTTTTTACAGAGTATCCAGCAATACCGAACAAGCCAATAAAAGCCACCAAAGCTGCTATCACTGTAAAAGTGTTTAGCATGGTAATCATCACGTTTTCTTGTTTGTATTGGGCATCAATTCGATCTTCAAAAAAGAAATATGAAGATGCATAAAGGTTTGGTATCTTGTTGTAAGCATCTAAAACTCGTTTGGAGGTAGAAGCCCAATTGGCACCGTCAAGTCTAACAATAAACTGACCGTTAAACCCCTGAGATGGATGGTGTTTAAATACTATTGGTTCTATAAGTTCTTTTTTAGACGCAAAATGAAAGTCACTGACCACACCAATGATTTTATAAGCTGAAGAGCCAGTCCCTAGTTTTTCACCTACAACTGAACCTTCTTTGTAACCTAGCTTCTTAGCTGCTGTAGTATTAATCACTACCAATTTAGTGGAATCAGCATCTTCAGGTAAAAAATTCCGTCCTTCCAGTAACGGTATCCCCAATGTCTGAAAGTAGTTTTCATCAATCTCGAAGAAACTGAGATTAAAGTTATACTCTTTAAAGCTCATAGCAGCAGTAACATCATATGGAAGTTGACTGCCACCACTGATGGCGCTAACACCTGGTATTTTCAGTATTTCATTTTTATGAGCCTCCCTATCTCTATAAGGAATATTTTCTAGCACCAACTGATGATCTTTATCGAAACCTAAATTCTCGTTGCGCATAAAGCGCATTTGTCGATTGGCCGTTACAGAAACACAGATAAGTACTACAAAAACCACGATTTGAAAAATGCCGATCGCTCCGATCAATCGTTGGGAAGAGAAAATACCTTTGCCATTTTTAAAGACTTGAACCACCTTTAGCTTTGTACTCAAATAAGTGGGATAGAACGAGCAAACAAGGGCTATAAACAAAGCGAACATAATGCCTTGGAGCAAAAGAATAGGCTGTGCTAAAACGCTGATGCCTAAATCTCTTTCTACTAAAGCCTCTAGTTGAGGAATAAGCAATTCCACTAAAATCATGGAAAGCACAAAGCTGATAAGGACATGCAATAATGACTCGATTATAAATTGTTTGCGCAGTTCTCTGCTGCTGGCGCCTGCCACTTTTCGAACTCCTATTTCTTTTGCCCTTTCAATAGACTGAGAGACTGATAAACTGATGTAGTTAAAAATAGAGCTTGCTAAAATGAAAATGGCTACAAATGCAAAAATCGAAACGTACTGACGGTCAGTTTTTTCCTTCACTTCATCTTTTACATCTAATGAATAGTGAACATCGGAAATGGATTGTAAGCTCAGTTTACTTCCCGTCCCATACTTATTCTTTTCTAAATAAAATTCAGTGAGTTTATTTTCAACATCAGCTACCTCTGTATTCTCATTCAACAGCATATAGGCTTGCAGGTTATTCATTCTTACTCCCCAAGCCCCTACCTCATGCCGAGCATTCATTTTCTCATTAAGAACAATAACATCAGCCTTATTAGATGAACTGTTTGGCAGGTCATGAAACACTCCAGTAATAATGTAACTGTCTTTATAATAGCCGACCGTTTTACCCAAAACATCAATTGTTCCGTATTGCTTCAAGGCCATTGATTCACTAATGAGCAAAGAGTTGGGTGATTTAAATACACTCTTAGCGTTACCATACATAAAGTGGACCGTAAAGAAATTCAAGAAATCTCGATCAACAATCAAGGTCTCTGTTGGAGAACCCTTCTCCGTTGCCTCATGAAAATTGAATACAGCAGAATTTCTATCCACTTTGCTAAAAGCTTCGATACCCGGTATCCCTTCAACAAACTTTTGAGAAAAGGCATGGCTCATACTGGCTTGTTTCTCTACCCCAAAATCGCTTTCAGCAATCGTTACTACCCTGTAAATCCTCTCCTTCTTTTCATGAAACTGGTCATAGGCCAATTCATTCTGAAGAAAAAGGTAAATGATAAAGAATGAGCCC
>CAXBPM010000659.1:0-2090 GCA_963977345.1 uncultured Roseivirga sp. | reverse complement strand
TTTTTATACTTTGCTTGAAGCTTTTCCTTCTCTGTTTTCCTTGAAAATAATCCCATGACCAAAGTAACAGTAATTGGGTGAGAATGTTTATCGACCTACCTCGTTTATCAATTCTCCGTTTTCATACACTTCTATTCTGATGAGTTTGCCATTTTTCGCATAGATATTCCAACCGCCATCTTTAATTCCGTTTACCAATTCACCAGCGCTTAACTTTCTTCCTCTTTCGTCAAAGAATGTCCAGTTCCCGTTGGGGAGTCCTTTTTTGTATGGGCCTTCGGAAAATTTAGTGCCATCGGGGTAGTAGCTGGTTTTTATACCTTCTCCATTTATCAATGTGCCTGAACTGTGTTTGTCTCCATCATCGTCTGTAAATTCAGATACTTTCATGAGTTTCCCTTTCTCATGGGTTTCTTCTAACATTGGTGAGCCATCTTCATGGAAGTAACCCCATAATCCATCTTTTTCACCAGCCAAGTAACTTCCTATTGAGGAGAGGTTTCCACTTTCGTGGTAAGTAAACCATTGGCCTTGTTGCTTTCCTAATCGGTAATCGCCCTCGGAGGTGAGTTTACCTCTGGGACTAAAGCTTTTCCAATTCGCAACTCTTTGGTCGCTGTTGTAGCTTCCAAATTCTGAAATCATGCCGTTCTCATGGTAGTATTTCCAAACGCCTTCTTTAAGGCCTAAATTGAATTGTCCAGTTTCAGCAATTACTTTATTATCATAATAAGCGACAAAGGTACTGTCTATAAAACCAAGTCGATATCTGCTTTCGCTAGCAACTTGGCCATTTGGATACCACTCTTTCGACAAGCCTACGGGCTTATCGTCTGCATAAGTGATCTGGCTGGCCATTCTTCCAGAATTATGGAAGGTTGTCCAAGTGCCAACTTTCTTACCTTTATCGTAATATTCCTTAATTGAGGGAGAAAACTCACTGAATTCATAATACAGCCATTCTCCATTTCTTTCACCATAAACAAACTGGCCTTTTTCAATCACAATAGTGCCATCATATTTAACCCAATCACCAGTGAGGTAACCGTCCTTGTAGTTGGTCTCAATCATCAGTGAGCCATAAGGATCGTATTGCTCAAACGAGCCATCGAGTTTTCCTTTTTTGTATTGACTTCGAATTTGAAGTGCACCATTGTCATAGTAACTATTCCATATGCCTGTTTTTAGTCCTTCCTCAAAGGCGCCTTTTTCGTATACCTGCCCTGAACTATAGTAAGAAGACCATGTGCCATTGAGCTTTCCTTTTGAGTAATTTGTGATGATTGTCGATTTCCCTTCTTCGTTGAAGAGCACGTAAGATCCATTTAAAGCGTTGTTGTCATACTTGAGTCTGGCCCTTTCTTGTCGGTCAAGAAAAAGCATCCATACCCCGGCTTTTTTTCCTTCAACATAATACCCTCTCTGTAGAAAACTGCTATCCGAGTTGTACATCGTCCAAAGGCCATCACGCTTTCCTTCCTTTGTGCCTCCTTCTGCTTTCAAAGATGGGTCATCAGAAGGGAATATAAGTTCATAGCTTTCTTCTTGGGCAATGCCCGAAAAGCTTAGGCTAATGAAGAAAAGGCTAGAAAGTATTAATTGATGAAAGCGCATAGAACGTATATCGGATTGCATGCAATTGGGTTTCATAAAAAGTGATTCGGATCTTCCTTCTCAAATATTACGCCAATAAAGCCCAAATCATTGTGCTATTTGATGTCTTTTAATAAACATTCAAAAGCATCAATTCAATTGGGTAACTGGAATACTTAAATTACCTCTTGGTGAATACTTTTGAGCTACTCAATTAACAGTTGAAGCCGTATTTGGTTCAAAATAGGGTAAGGAAGTTGAAGACGGAAAAAGGATGATGAAAGATCAAGGGTTTCGTCCCTCTACCAACGGATCAGCGCTGATGCCCATGTAAAGCCACTTCCGAATGCAGCCAAGCAAATCAGGTCTCCTTCTTTAATCTTACCCAGCTCCCAAGCTTCACTTAAGGCAATAGGAATTGAGGCGGCCGTTGTATTTCCATAATGCATAATGTTGTTAAACACTTTCTCATCAGGCATGTTTAGCTGCTTCTGTAC
>CAXBPM010000658.1:0-2092 GCA_963977345.1 uncultured Roseivirga sp. | reverse complement strand
GAACAAGCTTATGCTGGATTTTTATCTAGCGGTGAGGCGGCAAACTTTACTGGTGATGCCCGCTGTTTAATTTTGGGACAAATGATCGAAACCAAACTCATGTTGGCCATGTCTGAATTAGATTCTGTGGATGTAGATGCTGGAAGGGTAGATTATGAACTCCAAATGAGAATGCAAAACATAATGCAAAATGTGGGTTCAGAGCGCGACATTCAAGAGGCTTATGGGAAATCTATAGACCAACTGATGGAAGAATTAAGACCTAGCATTGAAGAACAATTAAGAGTTGGAGCACAAGAAGAAAACATCTTGAGTGCAGTAACAGTAACCCCTGCTGAAATCCGTAAATTTTTCAATAATATCCCAAAAGATAGCTTACCTCTTTTCAATACTGAATTTGAGATAGGGACCATCATCACAAAGCCTGAGCCAAACGAGGCCGAAGTGCAAAAGGTAAAAGATCAGCTCATGAAAATTAGAGAGCGGGCAATGAAAGGAGAAAATTTTGAGATCTTGGCCATTGAAAATTCACAAGGACCAACGGGTCCAAATGGTGGGAGTTTGGGTTTTGCAAAAAGAGGTCAAATGGATCCTGCTTTTGAAGCTGGCGCATTAGCTCTAAAGCCAGGAGAGATCTCAATGCCTGTGGTTTCATCTTTCGGAATACACCTTATTCAGTTGGTTGAAAAACGAGGAAATGAATACAATTCACGACATATCTTAATTACCCCAAAACCTACAGAGCAAGATATACAAAGAACTTCTAATCTATTGGACAGCCTTAGAACCCTTATATTATCCGACAGTATAACTTTTGCCGCAACAGCGAAACAATATTCCGATGATGAAGGTACAAAGGTAAATGGCGGTTTTTTGAGCGGTCAGTTTGGATCGAACAAAATTCCATCAGACGCCCTAGACCCAACAATGTTTTTTATCATTGACGAAATGAGCGAAGGGGACATCTCTAAGCCCGAAATCATTGACATGCCTGATGGTTCAAAGGCCGTTCAAATTATATATTTCAAATCTAAAGTAGGGCCTCACAAGGCCAATATGACTGACGATTACGAAAAATTAAGAGCGGCTACTTTACAAATGAAAAAAGCTCAAAAAAGAAGTGAGTATATTAAAGAAAAAATGAAAGAAGTTTACGTAATGGTTGAGCCAGAATTCAACCGTTGTGGAATAACGAACAATTAATAAGAATGGAAGAAATAAAGTCGGAAGTAGCCCTTGCAAATAAGTTTTTTGAGGATTTCAATATACTTAAAAAGGAAATCTCAAAAATAATAATTGGTCAGGATGAAGTAGTTAATCTGCTTTTAACTTCCATTTTTTGTCAAGGTCACAGCCTCTTGGTGGGGGTCCCTGGCTTGGCTAAAACTTTGTTGATTAGTACAATCTCTTCCGCTTTAGACCTTAAGTTCAATCGAATTCAGTTTACCCCAGATTTAATGCCTTCGGACATTCTTGGTGCTGAAACGCTGGACAAAGACAGAAATTTCAAATTTATTCAAGGCCCAATCTTTGCCAACATCATTTTGGCGGATGAAATTAACAGAACACCGCCTAAAACACAGGCGGCTTTGTTAGAGGCTATGCAGGAATATGCGGTTACGGTTGCTGGACAGACGTTTCCTTTGCAGAAGCCATTCTTTGTGTTGGCTACGCAAAACCCAATTGAGCAAGAAGGCACCTATCCTTTACCAGAAGCTCAGCTAGACCGTTTCTTGTTCAATATTCAATTGACCTACCCATCATTCGCTTCAGAAGTAGACATTGTAAAAGGAACTACTAATGACGAACAAAAAGTAGTAAATAAAATACTCGGTGCTGAAGAAGTGCTGGCTTACCAACACTTGGTACGCAGAGTACCTGTTGCAGATAATGTAATTGAATACGCAGTTAATCTAGTACACAAAACTAGGGTTGAATCAGAAAGAGCACCAGCCATTACAAAAGAATACGTGGAATGGGGAGCAGGGCCAAGAGCTTCGCAGAATTTGATTATTGCTGCTAAATGCAATGCCTTGTTGAACAACAAATATTCACCTGACATTGAAGACGTAAAAGCCGTTTCTAAACCAAT
>CAXBPM010000657.1:0-2103 GCA_963977345.1 uncultured Roseivirga sp. | reverse complement strand
AGTATTCAGCTCAACGCTGGAAAACGCTATGCCATCAAAGTGGAGTATTTCGAAAAGCAGCAAAACGCCAGTGCCCGCCTTTTTTGGTCGAGCAAAAATACCGAAAAGCAGATCGTTCGTTCTTCCAAATTATACACTTCTACAACAGGAGATACGCATGGCTTAAATGCTGAATACAAATCTTTGCAGCAGCACATTGCCTTCACTCAAAACAATGGAAATGTATATGCCATTGCTATGGAGTGGCCAGATGATGAATTGGCCCTGACGGTAAAAGCGCCTTCAAAAAATGCCAAAGTGAGCCTTTTGGGTTATGCAGGAAATCTAAAATGGAAATACGAAAACGGAAAAATGATCATCAACACAGGTGACATTAAATTCAGCCAAGTAAAGAGCAAAGAGGCTTGGGTGTTTAAGATTGAAGATTTCTGAAAGCCATACTCTCTTTTTCATATCTTGTTTGTTAAATCACTCTCGCAGTCATCTTTTCATAAACCGTAAACACTAGCCTTCAAAAGCAAATGAGGAAAATTAAGGGACATAAACTACTTCTTGCCAGCTTCATTTTTGCAACCTCGATAATCTTGGGCTGCTCAAGCCCTGAGTATATTCAGCCTCCAGAAGGCATGCAGTACATTCCAAAGGGAAAATCAATTTCTGCGTTTTTCATGGATACCTCGCCTGTAACGGTAGCTCAATTTCGTGCCTTTGTAGAGGCCACCGAATACATTACCGAAGCCGAAAAATTTGGAAACTCTGGAGTCTTTACCATCGAGCAAAACTGGTTTCTAGAAGACGGTGCCGACTGGCAATATCCACAAGGGCCAAATGCTGAAAAAGCCAATGACGATCATCCTGCTACTCAAGTATCTTATAACGATGCACTAGCCTATGCCACCTGGGCAGGCAAAAGACTTCCCTCTCAAGCCGAATGGGAACATGCCGCCAAAGATGCGGATGACATCAATACCATTTACAATTGGGGTGACCAGCTCATTGTGGAAGGAAAATACATGGCCAATACTTGGCAGGGTTCATTTCCTTTTGTCAACCTCAACAAAGACGGTTTCACGCTTACTTCTCCCGTAGGGGCCTTTGGAAAAACCAAACTTGGCCTTACCGATATGGCAGGTAATGTTTGGGAATGGACCAGCGATTGGTTGATTCCTTACGGAATGAAACAGGAAAATTTTGTGCCGAACCAAACCAGTCAGAAAATATTAAGAGGAGGTTCCTTTCTCTGCGAACCTAGTTTTTGCCATGGTTACCAAATTACTGGCACCAGCGAATCGACTCCAGAAACCGGCTTAATGCACACAGGTTTTAGGTGTGTGAAGGATATTTAGCCAAAACAATCGACCCGAGAATGAAGAAACTAATAGCCGCATTTTTACTGATTACCGCAGTGGCTTGCCAACCCAATACAGAAGAGAAGCCTCCCAATATCATCGTTTTTTTGGTAGATGACATGGGATGGCAAGACACCTCCGTTCCATTTTGGAACGAAAAGACGGCCTTCAATGAATTATACCAAACACCTAACATGGAACGGCTGGCCTTAGATGGAATGAAGTTTACCCAAGCCTATTCCTGTTCCGTTTGTACCCCCACCAGGGTAAGCCTAATGACGGGCATGAATGCCGCCCGCCACAGAGTAACCAACTGGACTTTGGAAAAAGACACACAACCTGTTGCCGATGATGATATTTTGCAGCAACCCGACTGGAATGTGAATGGAATGAGTCCCGTGGAAGGCATTAGAAACTCCATATTTGCCACTCCACTTCCCAAACTTTTAAAGGGTGCTGGATACTTTACCATCCATTCGGGCAAAGCCCATTTAGGTGCCATTGGAACCCCCGCTGCCGACCCAATTAACCTCGGTTTTGATGTTAATATCGCTGGCCACGCTGCTGGTGCACCCGGAAGTTATTATGGCAAAGATGACTTCGGAAATAAGAAAGCCGATAATGTTTGGGCCGTTCCCTGTTTAGAAAAGTACTACGGAAAAGATGTTTTCCTTACGGAAGCCTTGACCCTAGAAGCCATTTCATCTATGAATCAAGCCATAGATGCCGAGCAACCTTTCTTCCTTTATATGGC
>CAXBPM010000656.1:0-2110 GCA_963977345.1 uncultured Roseivirga sp. | reverse complement strand
GTAAAAGGAGTTTCATAAGCTGCCGTGTTTGAGCCTACCATCAACTCTAAACCCAACTCATCACAACGGTCTTCTACTACCGCAGCGCAAATCAGTCCACGGCCATGGGTAGCCATGAAATTGATGATCTCAGGAGTCACCTTTTCTGCCGCACAAATAAAGTCGCCTTCATTCTCACGATCTTCATCGTCCACTACAATAATTACCTCACCATTCTTTATGGCTTCAATGGCTTCCTCAATTGTATTTAATTGAATTTTATCTTTTGCAGTCTCCATTGTATTTGCTTCCGTCATGCTCTTTATTCTAAGCGTATATAAATTCTTTTACTTTGACACTACAATTCCCAATTCGGTGGTCACCTGATCGAAAAGTGTTTTTAGGTGCATTATCATTTGAAGTAACTCGTCTTGCTCATTTGCTTCAGACGACTTCTTCAATAGTTCTTCATTATGATGTAGCATTTCCTCGATTTTCTTTCGCTTTAATCTCAGAATCACTTTGTAAGTAGCCGTTGGTAAATCTTCCTTTTCATGGCTAGTACTAATTCTATGAAGTTCCTCCCAGCCATCGCTGATAAAATACTTCATGTCCAGCAAGTCAATCACCAACTGACTCATTTTTGGATTACTAGGCCCAATGAACATATCTGGCTCTACCTTTTTACCTGCCTTTATAAATCCCGAAGCCAAGGAAATAGTTTCATTAATCAACACGTCATCAAATTTTAAATCTGCTGTTTCGTGCAAAATGAACTCCCCTATTTTCTGATGTTCATCAAAAGGTTCGTTAGCATAATTAATGATCATCCTGAGGCATTCCTTCTCAACATAGAAAGGAGTGTAACCCGGTTGTTCTTCTTGCTTCGATTGAAGCGAATCGGCCAACTGTTCATCTACCGCACTCGACTCGCGTTCTTCATGTTGCCTGTCCTTCTTACGGTTTTTAATCAGAATTTTATTCAGTTCCGAAATCAAAACCTGCTCGTCAATTTCGAGCAAATCGGCACAAGACTTTAGGTAAACAGATCGCTTGATCCCATCAGGAATAAGCGAAATACTTTCTACTACATCGCGGATAACGGCTACTTTTTTAACCGGGTCGATGTTCTTACCGCCTTCGGTAAGGATATTTGTTTTAAAGGTGATGAAATCTTGGGCATTGTCTTTCAGAAATTGCTGAAAGGCCTCTGAGCTCATGCTGCGCGAAAAACTATCAGGATCTTCCCCTTCAGGGAAAACCACCGCATGCACATCTAAGTCATGCTCAAGAATTAAATCTATACCTCTGAAGGAGGCTTTTATCCCTGCCGCATCGCCATCATAAAGCACAGTGATGTTCTTTGTATAGCGACCAATCAAATGGATTTGCTCCTTGGTCAGCGAAGTACCCGATGATGACACCACATTTTGGACGCCAGACTGATGCATAGAAATAACATCCGTGTAGCCTTCCACCAAATAACAAAGGTCTTCGTTCCGAATGGCTTGTCTGGCTTGGTGAATCCCGTAAACGATATCGCTCTTATGATACACCCCCGTTTCGGGCGAATTGATATACTTAGGCTGCTTCTTGTCTTTGCGAAGTGTTCGGGCACCAAAGGCAATTACTTTCCCCCCAACATTATGAATGGGAAACATTACCCTACCTCTGAACCTATCGTAGGTTTTATTCTCGGATTTGAGAATTAAGCCTGCCTTTTCTAAGATTTCTTCAGAATAGCCTTTTTCCAAAGCCGGCTTCATCAGTCCATCCCAAGCATCGAGGCTATATCCTAAATCGAATTTCTTAATAGTAGCTTCAGAAAAGCCCCTTTCTTTAAAATAGCTCAGTCCAATACTTTTCCCCTCACTATGATTCCAAAGCGTGTCCTGAAAAAACTCGCCTGCATATTTAAGGGCAATAAAAAGGCTATCACGCTCATTCTGAGCTGTTATTTGCTCGTCTGTTTGCTCCTCTTCTTGTACCTCTATGCCATATTTATTGGCGAGGTATTTTAACGATTCAATATAATTTATGCCTTCAACCTCCATGATAAAGGCAATAGCATCGCCTCCTTTTCCGGAGCTAAAACACTTAAAAATATCTTTAGAAGGAGAAACGTAGAAAG
>CAXBPM010000655.1:0-2113 GCA_963977345.1 uncultured Roseivirga sp. | reverse complement strand
AATAGGAATCTCCCAGCTTTTGCCTTGTCGTTATCGCAACTCAAGGTTGTACATAAGAGTATCAGTATTAGGTAGAAGTATTTAGTTTTTCGCATGACGCCCAAAATTAGTCCTCGTGGTTTTACGAACCTACTTTTCATTGCGTTATAAATCTTCTTACTTTTAACCGATGTCTAAAAAATTCTCTGTCTTGGCAAGGTTAAAAAGCTTCAAATTTGCTTTTAAGGGGCTTTGGCATGTAGTTCAGCACGAGCATAATTTTAGAGTTCATTTGTTTGCCACACTTCTGGTTCTTTTATTGGGCTTTTATTTAAACCTGTCAGTGTTTGAATGGCTCTGGATTGTCGCGGCCATTGCCATGGTGTTGGTGGCCGAACTTTTTAATTCTTCCATAGAAAAGCTAGTGAACTTAATTTCACCCGAGCTTAACCCTAAAGCAGGCATTATAAAAGACATAGCTGCCGCAGCTGTTTTAATTACCGCCATCGCGGCTGCAGTCATCGGCATCAGTATTTTTTATCCTTATTTTTTCAACTCATGACAAAAGCACAAAACAAAACCACAACAACTGAAGCAAGCGTTACCGATTTTTTAAATAGCATAGCAGAAGAAAAGAAAAAAAACGATTGCGTTCTTGTTAAAAACTTAATGGAAGAAATCACTGGTGAGCCCGCTAAAATGTGGGGGACTTCCATCGTTGGCTTTGGCAACTACCATTACAAATACGACAGCGGAAGAGAAGGTGATTCTCTTAAAGTTGGATTCTCGCCAAGGGTTCAAAACCTTACACTTTATATTATGCCCGGCTTTGAAAAGTATGACGACCATATGTCCAAATTGGGTAAATACAAAACCGGGAAATCATGCTTGTATATCAAGAAAATGGAGGACATTGATCTTGAAATATTGAAAAGCTTAATCAAAGATTCTTACGACTACATGACCAACAAATATGGATGATAGAAGAACTCGTTCCGAACGCTTCGGAACAAAATGGAGATGGCTTTATTTAGTTGGAGGGATATTTTATTTAGCCAACGGAATAAGCTCTCTGATTAAACCCAGAGAGGTTTATGACTACCTTGGCTTTGACTTTAACCGTTGGGCTTATGTTGGGTTACATCTCGCTGTGGCCTTCCTTTTATTACGGCTATTTATAAAAAATCAGAAGCTATTACGGCAGCAAATCAAAGATGAAGTAATGAATCGACAGCATAGAGAAAGATGATCCAAAATCAGCCTCTAGGTGATTCACCTATTTTGAACAAAATCACGAACTGAGGGTGGGGTATTTCCTATTAAACAGGTAGTAGTTCCAGTCAATGAAATACACTTTCACCTTACTACTTTTCATAGGAATCTTCTTCACAGGGTGCAACTCCCTTGATGATCAGAGCAATACGGATAAAACCACCAGTGTTGAAAGCCGGGTTCACAGGAACTTAAACAAAGAGGGCTCCGAACTGCTTGAAGATATGCGGTCCATAATTCAATCTGGGCTCTTTACATTTGAGATATATAGTATAGAAGGAGTACTCATTGAAGTACTGCATAATTCATCAGATATTTCGAGTTGTTTTATCAACAAGTTTGATCCATGCCATATGAGCATCAAATCCGTTAAAGTGGAAGGGAAATTCTTAATCGAAACATCAGCTGATTTAGAATTATAGCGCTACACCGCCACTTTTATGGCCCACTCTGGTTTGGTGGTTTTTACCCTCGCTTTCAATTCATTTAGAATATTATAGAGACCAAAGTACGTGCGGTTAATGTATAGCCCATCTCTTGCCCCCCTAGCCCTTTCGCTTTCTCTGAACTTAGCTGATTGAGAAATCACTTCTCCCATTTCGTAGATCTTCCTAAAGTAACTATCATCACCAAAGTCGAATTCATCTTGATGGAATGGCTGCCCTAAAACCCCCATCATATCTTTGATTACGGCAGAGAAATAAACTTTATCGTCTGGTTTATCCTCTGGATAAATAAACTGAAGCTGAGTAAACAGCTGCTCTAATTCTTTGTCTTCTTGAAGAAGGTCCTTTCTAATCAATTTGAAATATGGATCATAAAATTCATCGGGAATTACCTTTACACAACCAAAATCGATTAC
>CAXBPM010000654.1:0-2120 GCA_963977345.1 uncultured Roseivirga sp. | reverse complement strand
AAGCATTAACTGTACATTTTATAAACTAAATTAGGGTTTTTCTACAGCCTCAACGGCCCAATAAGGGGCTGATAATGTATGGCTATACTGTAAAGCGAAGCGGAACCGAGCCATGCGTTAGCAATCCCGATTGATTGGCTTTTTATGTGCTTAAGGTAACTTAAGCCATACTAGACTTTCCTCTAAAAATTATTTCCCTAGCTTTTAAAAAAAATGGGTGAGGAAAATCGCAACCAACAGTTTTTAGCTTTTTACCATTGTATTCCCAGTAAATACTGGAGGATAATATTTTGTCCAATTTTATTAACAATGTATCAGGACAAATACTTATGAGCCTCTTATCATATAGCCTATGAATATCTGCTCTTAGTAAAATACCATTATCGAGCCTTTGCGACGCATTGTCGCTAAAGTTCACAATATGAGCAGCATCAATAACTTCTATCGGACATTCGCCAGATATTGCGCAATTGGTTCCATGGATATCAATTAACCCTCTTCTGAAAGCTTGTTGACCTTTTCTAGTACTGACCTCTCTAATTTCTCTAGGAGGAGCCTCGAAAGTAAGTAGTTCACGTACTGGGTCGTCTTTGCCGATTCCCTTCAGTATATTGCTAATACTTTGTGACAAACAGTGTGTTTTGGGAGAAGGAATTGGCAAGTTTAAAATTTGACGTACAAGTTTTACAACTGGTTGGGGAGTCAAGAACTCACCTTGAATATTTTGTGTTAATTTCTCGTCCATACTGGGAACTCATCATTGCACCTAATGCTGTTATGAAATTGATCATAACACCTAATGCTGTTATGAAATTGATCATAACACCTCTTATTCGGTGGCCAAATTAACTATGCCACTACAACCACAGCGTCAAGGTCGCCTAGAGACAAGGAGCGGACCCTAAAGAGGTTTCTTTGGCCCAATCGTTATAACTACAAGTGCATGTATATGTGAAGGCTCTAGAGTTACTTCTGTGCGATAGCAGGTTTTAAAGTGTCCGTCACGGATGAGCTTGTCTTTGAAATCAGAAGATAAAATAAAAGTGAATTGATTTTTGTCTATCGCTTTTATTCTTACCATTTTTTCATGAGATTCATAAACAAGAGAATCCATCCACTTTTCTTGCTCGGAAGTACCGAAAGGCACTACTTCGTCAAAGAAAATACGTAAAAACCGCCTACTATTATCGTCAAGTTCCTTCGATAGGGCTGCTTTTTGCTTTGAAAAATGCTCAGATAAGTAGTCTCTTACGATAGGATTTAGCTCGTATATTTTTTTTTCACCACTTGCATCTCCTATGTATCTTATTAAACCCTTTCTATTTAGCTCGTAAGTAGGGTTTTTGTTCCAGACTAAGGCTTCATCTCCTACCTCATAGAGCCAAAAGAGCTTCTTCTGGCTCGCTCTGTCTAAATGAGGAAATGTGAGATTTAACTCTTTACGAAATGAATTGACCTTTTCGCATTCTGTAACCCTAGCCTTTTCTTGTTGCTGTAATTTATCCCGTTTCTTAATGTGAGTATCAATCAAGTACTTCCCAAGCATTTTTATAGCTATAGATACCTTATAGGCTGCTTCAGTAACTATTACAGCGATGCTGAAGATCGTAAGTGATAATAAAAAGGGGATCCAATCGCTGGGTATACCACTTGCCTTGAAAAAAGGATTGACCGCGCCCCAGCCGAAAACTGTCAGCACAACAGCAAGTAATAACTTTAGAGCTGTTTTAGTGGTTGGAATTGCTGTTAAAAACTTAAGAATCCATTCTGGCATTAAATTATCTGTATCACGATCATATGAGACATAACTATATCCTTTTTTATGAACAGGAAAAAGCTGGATAAAAGATATCATCCTTGATGTCTTGTCTTCGCCCAATACAGAGTTTTGCCTTTTGTAATGCCAACGTCTGCTTCACGTACACAGCTACCGTTCAAATTTCAAAACTTGAACGGCAGCAATTGGCACCAACCCGACCAATAGTTAGCTTGTGCAAACAAAATGAAACGATTGAGTGTGATTCGACTGGCAAGTAGAAGCTTGGAAGAGACACCAGCCTCGGTTAAAAATTGGTTCATGGAACGAAAGATTCATTTCTGAAAATTAACCAGTTAACGAT
>CAXBPM010000653.1:0-2126 GCA_963977345.1 uncultured Roseivirga sp. | reverse complement strand
CTTAACTCAATAATATTTACTGTGATTGCTTTTTATGGCGTTTACTCTGTAGATAAGCTACTTATTTTGATCGGCTCGGGAGTGCTGACAAAAATGATCTATGAAGTAATTGCGTTACCACTCACCAGCTATGTCACTAAATGGCTAAAACGAAACGAAGGAGTAGATGCCTATGATTATGATGAGGGATATGGGATAGTGTGAATCAAGAAATAGTTTCTCTTACAAAGAAATCTATTCAGTTAGCAACTCATTAATCCGGGGGATAACTTTTTCAATGAGTTGGGCTTTGTCAAAAACTTCAACCTTTAAGCCTTCGTTCAATGGGACTTTCTCTATTTCTACTCCAGTAATGATAAGAAATTTATCTGATTTGAATTTCCCTGATTTACTGAGAATCGAAGCCAACTCAGTGCCCGATAGCGTGGGCATATTCTGATCTGATATTATCAGGTCATATTTTTTCTTTTCAATTAATAACAAAGCATGGTCTCCATCTTCAGCTTCATCAATTTGAATATTATCAACCAGAAGCGCCAAAAAATCAGCTGTCGTTCTGCGCATGTCAGCGTGGTCATCAATGATCAGTACATTCTTCATAAGGATAATAATTGTAGATGGTAATTCTATAAAACTAGAATGAGGAGAAAGAAGACATAGAGTCATAATTTTGAACATCATTTTGACGTCACAATATTCAAAATCAGCATAGTTGAGAATCAGAAATATACAATCAATCCTTGATAAACCAAGAAAGTAAACTTTAAAGATTGATTACGATTTCTGTTGTTCCGTCTTATTGAATGTTATTTCACTCCTTATCTCAACTGTTTTTGAGGTGTTTATACATGATGGATTTGGAAATAGGGATGTCTTCCAAAGAAAAGAGGTGGAATTAATCCACCTCCTTCTATTATATTTTTCGCGTAATGCTTTTATTCTACTTACTCATATCTAACAGAATCTTTCCGCTTCTTCCAGGGCCTTCCATATGTTCTATGGCTTTATGGATCTCATCTATTGAATAAGTAGCTTCAATATCAGCTTTGAGGTCTTGCGAGGCTAGCATACCCAATACTTGTGGGATGATTGAATAACGCTCTGCTTTGGTTAAACTGGTCATCCATGTGCTCAACCAAAAGCCTTTAATGGTTAAGTTTTTGAAGATCAAGAGTCCTGAATTCAATGGAATAGGTTGAAGACTCAACAGTCCGTAAACAAACATTTTACCATTGGTCTGCATGGCATTCAGTACTTTGTCTCCAAGCTCTCCACCCACCGCATCAAAAGCTGCTTTCACCATGACGCCATCGGTTGCGGTTTTTACGGCCTTATAGATGTTTTCTGTTTTTTCATTGATAATGGCTTTAGCGCCCAAATCGAGCAAAGCTTGCTTTTGCTCATCGCTACGCACAGTACCCACAACATTAATCCCACGTTGTGAAGCCAACTGGATGACAAACTTGCTGAAGGCTGAGTTGGCCGCAGTTAACATCACCCAATCTCCTGCTTGTAAATCGGCTTCCATTAACATGCCATAGGCGGTGAACGGATTCACAAAAGCTTGGCAAGCAATTTCATCGCTCATTGCTGGTGGTTTTGGTATGACAGCTTGGGATGAAACACAAACATATTCTGCCCAAACTCCCGTGCCAGTAAAGATCACTCCCATACCAGCTGGCATATCGACACCTTCACCAGGAGCATCGACTATGCCGGTAGCTTCAAAACCTGCTATTTGTGGTAATTCCGGTCGGATGCCGTACATGCCCTGAATAAACATGATGTCTGCCGGAATAATGTTCGCCTTGGTGACTTTGATTCTCACTTCACCTGCCGCTGGTTCAGGCATAGGGAGTTCAACGACTTTTAAAACTTCTTTGGGTAGGCCTAGGGCGGTAAATTGGACTGCTTTCATAAATGAATTTGTTTGTTTTTATACCCCTCCGCTCTTCGAGCACCTCCCCAAGGGGAGGATATTGGCCTCAGCATGATATAGAGACTATAGGCGGGGAGTAATTTATTTACTCGTCATGCATACCAATTTAAATTAATTATCTTGGCTAAGCATTACAATAGCTGAAAAACCCATGCAGATCTCTGAGAAATTTGAATTAAAAGGTAAA
>CAXBPM010000652.1:0-2127 GCA_963977345.1 uncultured Roseivirga sp. | reverse complement strand
CACTCGGCTGTTTTGTTGAAGAATAACATCGCCAGCTTCAAAACTATGCACAGTAATCAAGTTTTCATAAGCTGAGTCTTCCTGTAGGCTTTGAATAAGGTCGAGAAATTCTTTGTTGGTTCTGATCATGGGGATATTGGGACAATTGTCCTTTCTTAATACTAAAAAGCCCTGTTTCTTTGTGTCTGTAAATGTAAAATAAGAAGGTCAAATACAAATGGAAAGATTAAGAAAGCAGCTTGAGTTTATTCATGAAATAGATAAGTTGAAATACATTCAACGGAAAACGAAGTTGTTCAAGAGCAATAGACATGAAAATGATGCTGAACACAGCTGGCATTTGGCCATGATGGCGATGGTTTTGGTGGAGCATTCGAACGAGCCAATTGACATTCTAAAAGTGCTGAAGATGGTGTTGATCCACGATATTGTGGAAATTGATGCTGGAGACACCTTTTTGTATGATACAACCAAAAGCCATGACAATTGGAACGAAGAACTTGCAGCAGCTGAGAGGATTTTTGGGTTATTACCGATAGATCAAAAGGAAGAGTTGATAGCGGTTTGGAAGGAGTTTGAAACGGGAGAGACCAATGAGGCAAAGTTTGCGAAAGCCATCGACAGGTTGGAGCCTGTTATGCAGAACCTTTCAAATGGTGGGGGTACTTGGACTGAATTTAGTGTTGAGTTAGAAACGGTGATCAAGAAGATCAACGGCATTCAGAAAGGCTCAAATACACTTTGGGACTATACCGAAGAGATGATTGATCAAGGACTTCGGAACGGAGATTTTAAATTGTAATCTTAATGCTTATGGTCTTTTTTCGGAACTGGATCATAGCCATGCCCACCCCAAGGGTGGCATTTGCTGAATCGCTTAATGCCTAACCAAATGCCTTTAAGTGCTCCCCATTCTTTAATCGCGTCAACTGTGTAAGCCGAACAAGTGGGGCTAAAACGGCAATTGGCACCCAGCATTGGCGAGATGGCGTATTGATAAACGCGAATTGGAAATATGAAAATGGCGGCAATAATCCGTTTCATGTTGCAAGATAGGAGATACGACAGAACGAGTTACATTTTGAATGAGTTCCTTACTTGATTTCAAACTCCTTTACTAAGGAAGTAATAGGAATGGCTGTCACCTTTTCATCATTCAATAGAAAGATTATGTTGGCTGTATTGCCTATCAAAATACCTGATTTAACTTCATTGTCTGAAAAGCGGACTTCAATAGGTGCTTGTTCCTTAATTTGCTCGCTAGCATACTCGCCATATTTATCCGCTGAAAAATATAAGTAGGATATGAATAGAAAGGTGAATGCAAAATAGCGATATCTGTTGAACCAAGGCTTTTTGTCCCAACCAAAGTTTGACCTCGAATATGATTTAGGAAATTTCCTCTTCATAATAATCTCTATTTGAACTATTATGGATGAAATTCCAATGGAAAGCATCGAGAAGAGCAATATTTTGAAATCGGCAAAGGGTGCAATTAGAAAATCAAACACATCGGAGTAGTCGAAAACATTGATGCCAAACTCAGCGTAAAGCTGGTAATTGAAAAGCATTCCAATGCCCACGGTGAGAAGGTAACAGATGGTAATCACGGTTTGAATTTCCTTGATTATGGCTTCGTAGGCATCTTTGATTAAGCCTTCTTTCATTGGGTTGGGATTTTTTGAAAGTTGCAGAAAACTTGCGCAGTATGCAATAATATAAGTCAGTTGTGCATATAAAGCCTAGTGCTTATGACTCGATCAAAGTTTTTAACGCTTTCATTATTGGGTTTTCTTCTCCCTGAGGCGCTTCTTGTTTTGCACCAGGCCTGTTGTCTTCTTGTATGATTTTAACCAGCGTATTCGCTCCATGCTGAGTCAATACATACTCCATTTTAAAGTAATTCTCAGGTTTGTCTTCAAGGTCTGGTTTTGGAAAGAAGAGACTATACTTTAAGCTTTTATTAGGGTTGAATTCCAATACTGTTCCGTATTGCTCAAACACTTTGTCTTCCCACTTGTTTGTGAAACTGACTCTGCTTCCCACTTTCCAATCTGTCAATAACTCACTTCCATACTGCCATAGCTTAACCTTTTCTGGCGAAGTAAGTATTTCCCAAATCTTTTC
>CAXBPM010000651.1:0-2157 GCA_963977345.1 uncultured Roseivirga sp. | reverse complement strand
CGAATCAACTATACAAACGCCATCGACTCCCTTCTGAAATAATCCAGTATGCCGTATGGCTCTACTTTAAATTCAATCTCAGTCATCGGGACATTGAAGATTTACTTGGTGAACGTGGAATTCAAGTCAGTTATGAAGCAATTCGACTGTGGTGCAATAAGTTTGGCGATACTGACAAGAAATGCTTGAAATGTCCAGTTTGGGTGCAAAAGTTTTGCAGATTCGATCAGTCGAGTTTGCTAGTAAATACAATGTGCCGTTACGGGTGCTATCGAGTTTTGAAGATGGCCCCGGCACATTTATAGGTTCAGAGGATGAGACTATGATGGAAATGCCGTTAATTTCAGGTATTGCCTTCACCCGGGATGAGGCCAAATTAAGTATTTTGGGCGTTCCAGATATTCCAGGGATGGCTTACCGTGTTTTTGGTCCGATCAGTGCTACTGGCATAGAAGTAGATGTAATTGTGCAGAATATTGGCAATGATCAAACCAATGACATTACTTTTACCGTACAAAGAAAAGATACCGCCAAAGCTTCTAAAATATTGGAAGCAATAGCGAAAGAAATAAATGCTGAACAAGTCTTGGTTGACGATAAAGTCGCTAAAGTCTCTTTGGTAGGTGTGGGTATGCGCTCGCATGCTGGTATTGCCAGTCGTATGTTTGAAACCCTGGCCAAGGAATCAATTAATATTCAATTGATTACAACTTCAGAAATTAAAATTTCGATCGTTATTGAAGAGAAATATTTAGAACTGGCAGTACGTGCTTTGCATGATGCTTTTGAATTAGGAGATCCTGAATCAAGCTCAAAAGCACAAAACCCGTAAAGGGTAAATAAGCCAAATTTATTGATTTGGCTGGAGGAGTTAAATTCGATGTTAATACTGACTCGCCGTGTAGGCGAAACACTCATGATTGGTGATGAAGTAACTGTCACAGTTCTTGGTGTGAAGGGAAATCAAGTGCGGATAGGAGTCAATGCACCTAAAGATGTGGCAGTTCACAGAGAGGAAATCTATGACCGCATCAGGCAGGAAGGTGGCGAGAGTGAGCCTACCGAGGAAGCCGAGGACTAAAAAAGTAACAGCGTAACCTCTGTCAACATAGTGCAGTTGTGGTATGATTGCGCGCTTATTTGGAGAGGTGGCCGAGCGGCTGAAGGCGCGCCCCTGCTAAGGGTGTATGGGTGTTAAAGCTCATCGAGGGTTCGAATCCCTCCCTCTCCGCCATACAGTCTTGAAGATTCTCTAAGTTCCAGCAGATCTGCTGTAACTCTTTGATAACTCTAACTTAATATTTCCACTTTGTTGATAAGTGGACCAATGGATAGTACTTTTTGAAGCAATATCCGTGATTTTCTCTGATGGCTATTTTTGAGTCCCTTTCTAAGCTAAGTTGCTGCTTTTTCTAAAGAATTTACTTCAAATTAATGCTTAACCAAAAAACTGAATTAGAGAATCACGAAGGGGATTCGAACCCCTCCCTCTCCGCCAAACAGTCTGGGGTATTCTCTGAGTTCCCCTGAATGCGCTCTATCTCTTTGATAATTCAACACTAATTTGTATATACCTCTGGGAAATGGACCACCCAAGATGGTCTTTCTCAGCAATATAGGTAATTTTCTCTAAAGGGCTTTTTTGCAGTCCGTTTGCAGGCAACTTATTGCTTTTCCTGTAAAAAAATTCGCTAAACTAGTCCCTGGAAAAAATTGAAATAGAGAATCACGAAGGGGATTCGAACCCTAAGTCCGCTTCAGACAAAATAGCGTTACTGGAATCAAAGATTTGTAGAAGTTGAAGAGTACTGAAAGTTCGAGAAGATGATTTTCGCTAAAGAATTTTTTGCATTCTGTTTCGGGAAATTTTGGGGACCTAGCAGAGCTTTTCGATACTCAAGTGAGGGTCTTGTTTGCCAGCCAGGATGTCTTCAATTAATTGTGGCGATAAGAAAGCTAAAGGTAGTAACCTACTAACATATCGACTCGTTATTTTTTCTTGTTCGGCTAGGCTTTTGACCGAGTCTACTTCTCCATTAACTAACATTTGATTCCACACATAAGCTCTGGAAACTGCTCTTACCAAGGCTGGATTAAGATTGCCTTCTTCTAGTGATTGTCCATTACTTAGAATGAGCTTCTTTTCACCCTGGCATC
>CAXBPM010000650.1:0-2158 GCA_963977345.1 uncultured Roseivirga sp. | reverse complement strand
GTACTCGATTTAATATAAATGAGAAGCCAACTGTCGAAAGACGGTTGGCTTTTTTTGTTAATTTGTTGCATGCATATAGCCCGTTTTAATTACTCAACTAAACTATTTGGTGTTGAACTTTTGGATTTTTTCAATACCGATGATATTACATCGCATGAAGTAATATTTTGGGATCTCGATGAGACTATGAAAAAACTTCAAAAGCAAATGATCCTTATTAAAGATCGCATAGGAAGTGAATCGGACGCGAGTAAAGCAAGTGAGGGGTTTCGAAAACATCTATTATTTAGGAACGAACAGTTTAATAGTTTTTTCAATAAAAAGGGGTTAATAATAATGCCACTGACTAATTATTCATGGAGTAATGATGAGTCGATGAGAGATGTGTTGGCTAATATGGGGCTTGGATTTTTAGTAGATAAGAGTATTAAACTAAAACCCCTCAAAGGAAATAAGGTGAAAGCTGTTGCCTCCTTTGATGCTTTTGAAGGTCTTTTAGGAAGAAGCCCTGACTGCTTTAGGTACACTCATGTTTTACAAAGCAAAATTGGAATACCTGTTTTGACAACACTCAATAATGATTATGTAGTTGGTGTAATGATGAATGTTGACAAAGGAGCAGTTCTGTTAATACCTCCATTTAATTCACCAGATGATATATTCAGAGCATACGGTAAGGAGGTTGTATTGTCTTGTATTAATCGATTCAATATGGATCGATTATCTCAGGCTAGGTCAGTTGACTTTACTTTTCCTGATTGGGTGGGTGAGATTAGTATTGGCAATGAATCTACTTTTTCGGGTGATTTAAACGATAAACTAGCCGAGCTATGCTCCCTCAAGGATTCAATACAGACAATTGAAAGCGAACTAAATGATTTAGGATATTATAAAAGGCTGATCTGCACCGATGGAAGTGATTTGGAGACAACCGTTAAGAAAACATTGGAGTTTATGGGCTTTAATACTTTATCTGTCAGTACAAATAGAGCAGACCTTCTTTTCGAGATTGGAAATACTAGAGTTGTATTTGAGGTTAAAGGTGTAGGAGGTAGTGCTGCGGAAAGGCATGCAAGTCAGTTAGAGAAATGGGTTAATGAGGAGCATGATGATAATTTAGGACTACCCAAGGGCATATTGTTAGTGAATACATTTAAGAATCTGCCAATATCTGAAAGAACCGAACCTTCATTCCCAAATCAGATGTTGAATTTTAGTGAAAAGCGTGACCACTGTCTCATGACTGGATATGACTTACTTCAATTGCTCTCTCTATTCATGAAAGGCGAGAAGAGTAAAGAGCAAATTGCAGAATTGTTAATCTCGACAGTAGGAATTTTGAAAATTAACTAGACTAATCGGTCTATTTTTATTTACTTTGAAAATGCTATCGACAAAGGACAAGCTTATTCAGGTTACAGCAGGCTTAATTCGTAGGAAAGGTTATTCCGGAACGGGTATTTCTGAAGTACTGAAAGAAGTGGGTGTACCTAAGGGTTCACTATATCACCATTTCCCCGATGGCAAAAATGGACTCATTCGCCAGGCCATTCAATTTGCAGGCGAAGCGCAAATGTTCAAATATGGCGAGGCACTTAGAGGAAAAGAAGCCCTAGAAGGTCTTTCCGCTATGGTGGACGTAATGATAAATGATTTACTTGAATCCGACTATAAGGATGCTTGTCCGATTACTGCGGTGGCAGCTGTGGCCACTTCGATGGATGAAAACATCCGTTTGGCTTGCGAGAATATATTTAAAGGCTGGCAAGAAAACTTGGCAGGTTATTTAGAGCGCAGAGGAGTGTCAAAAGCCAACCAAAAAGCAGAACAGTTGTATGCGATGTTCGAAGGTGCCTTTGTTTTAAGCCAAGCGCACAAGGATGTTAAATACCTGAGAAACCAGAAAATATATATTCCGATTATTCTGAATAGCTAAAAATTTTTTAACTCAAAATTAGACAGACTGGTCTATTAATGTTATGATAAAAGAATTGATTAAAGAACCCGAAAGCGAAGTATTGGTTCGTTTCCAAGACTGCGACCCTTATGGCCACCTCAACAATTCTAAGTATTTAGATTACATGTTGAATGTGCGAGAGGACCATCTCATCAATACCTATGACTTCGATATTTTTAGAATGGCCAAGGAGGAAGGAAG
>CAXBPM010000649.1:0-2169 GCA_963977345.1 uncultured Roseivirga sp. | reverse complement strand
ATATTTTCAATGGCGTGATTAAAGACAAATGGCCACAGCATTTAGAGAAAATGTATCGCTTCTGGCAAACCATACTTTTAGGTGAGCACACTTATTATGGAAGTCCATTCGCTCCCCATGCTCATTTACCTATAGAGGCAAAGCACTTCGAACGATGGATTGAGCTATTCTATAGCACCATAGATGAGCTTTTTGAAGGAGAAAAAGCAGTTGAAGCCAAATGGAGGGCTAAAAAAATGGCAGAAATGTTCCTGCTGAAAATCGAATACTATAAAGAGAGAGATTCAAAACCATTGCTATGACCACAGAAGTAAAATCGCCAATCGCAGTAGTTTCCGTTTTCTTATGGATCGGCTTTGTATGTGCCATTAGCTTTATGGAAGCTTGGTTGAAATTTCAAGCCCCAGGCATCACGCTGCCCTTAGGTTTAGGCATTGGCCGATTGGTCTTTAGTGCACTAAACAAAGTGGAATGGGTATTTGCCATTGCAATAGGCATCCAGCTTGTCATTCACAAAGCGCCCCTATTGAGTACGAAAACCGTAGCCTTCTTACTCCCCCTCTTACTCCTATTCATTCAAACCCTTAGGCTGTTACCAGCACTTGACGCTCGGGCCGAAATGTACATTCAAGACACTACACCTCCTACTTCGAATCTCCATTTCTACTATGCTGGGGCGGAAGTCATCAAGGTGATATGCTTACTTATTTATGGTATTACCCAATTTAAAAAGACAGATCATGGAAAATCTAATTGAAAAAACGATCGGTGAAATTGTAGCCGAAGATTACCGTACCGCTGCAGTGTTCGAATCCTATGGAATTGATTTCTGTTGCAATGGCAATCGCAGTATAAACGTAGCCTGCGAAGCCAAAAACATTAATCAAGGCGAACTTATGGAGAAACTAAATTCTTCAATTACTGTAGCTCATGCTGGCAATAGCGACTATAAGTTCTGGCCAATTGATTTACTAGCAGACTATATTGAGAAAAAGCACCACCGCTATGTAGAAGAGAAAATGCCCGTGATAAAGCAGTACCTCAATAAGATAAGTGAAGTACACGGCCAAAACCATCCTGAATTATTAGAAATAGAAAAACTCTTCAACGCTTCTGCTGGTGAATTGGCCATGCACATGAAAAAAGAAGAACTCATGCTCTTCCCTTTTGTAAGAAAAATGATGAGTGCCCAAAGTGAAGATGTAAAAGTGCACCCTCCACATTTCGGTACAGTAAGTAACCCTGTTCAGGCCATGATGCACGAGCACGATACTGAAGGAGAACGTTTTCGTCAGATTAGTGAATTAAGCAACCAATACACACCGCCAGCCGATGCTTGTAGTACTTATAAAGTAGCCTTTTCTCTTTTGAAGGAATTTGAGGATGATTTACACCTTCATATTCATTTAGAGAACAACATTCTCTTCCCTAAAGCCGTAGCCTTAGAGAAGAAATTAACAGCCTAAGCTATGAGTCACCAATTCAAAATCAGTGCGCTTGAATATACCGAAGGAAAAGTCAAGGGCTTTGCTGGGGCACCATTGTTAGCCTTAGAAAATGGCGCTGTAAAAATGGTGCAAGTGGCTGCCCATTCTGAATATCCTGAGCATGTTCATCCGCAAAAAACGGAATATGCTTTTGTAGTGGAAGGAACACCTGAATTTGAAATCGATGACAACACTTACCAATGTCAGCCTGGAGAATTCTATGTTTTCCCAACCCATACAAAGCACAAAATTGTAAACAAAGGCGATGGAGAATGTGTATTGCTGATTGGCTCAATAAACAACTAATTTAATAATGGCCTTTATTTCTCCACTATTACTGAGAAATAAAGGCTTCTTTTCGCACTAGCCCAAAAACTATGGAAGAAAGAAAACCTCTGAAACGACACAAAGCACTTCAACCTTTTAGCCGAGAACACCATCATGGCTTATTGCTCTGTTGGAAAATACGGAAGGGATTTCTTTCTAAAGTTGACCCAGTGAGGATTAAAGCATATTCTGACTGGTTTTATAAAACTCACCTCATTCCTCATTTTTCGGACGAAGAGAAATACATCTTCCCAATTTTGGGAGAAGAGCATGAGCACATCAAAAAAGCCATGGCGGAACACAGAAGGCTTGCTCGGCTTTTTGACGACCAAGAAGACATTGCCCGCAACCTCAA
>CAXBPM010000648.1:0-2175 GCA_963977345.1 uncultured Roseivirga sp. | reverse complement strand
TTCAATTTATTCAAATGATTGGCTTTAAGGTTCTAGTTACTGGCGGACTTTTGCTGATAGGTGGATTGTTGGTTTTAAATCAAGAAATGAATATTGGGCAGTTTGTAGCGGCAGAAATCATCATCTTATTAGTGATAAATTCGGTTGAAAAACTAATTCTCGGCTTAGAGACTTTTTATGATTTATTGACGTCATTAGAGAAAATGGGTCAAGTGGTCGATAAGAAATCATTGCAAATCTTGATTTGACAATTACACCAAATTGCACCATTTTATTAAGAGGGAAAAGTGGTTCTGGAAAAAATACATTGTTAAGAATTATAGCGGGAATATTGGAGCCAGATAGTGGTGGTGTTTATGTGAATGGAGTTTCTTTAAAAGGAATGAACTTAAACTATTATCGGTCTCATTTGGGTCAGTCATTGCCCGAAGAATCACCTTTTGAGGGTACAATTTTGAATAATATAACTTTTGGGGATAAGGAAACCACAAATGAGCAAGTGTATTGGGCTTTAGATAAAGTAGGACTTACCGAGTTTGTTAAAAAACAACCCGATGGATTGAACACAGTGCTTTATCCTGAGGGGAAACAAATACCTCATACAATTTCTAAGAAAATTGTACTAGCGAGAAGTATTGTAAGAAAGCCTAAGCTACTTATTTTAAAGGATCCATTAGATCAATTTAATAGTGAAGAAGCCGACAGAATTTTAAGTTTTTTAAGCGATTCATCTAATGGGTGGGCGCTTTTGGTTGTGAGTGAAAATGATAAATGGATTAAGAAGTGTTCGCGAATCATCACGATGGATAAAGGAAGAATTATAAACGAAATAGAGGGAAAGGATGCTTAATATATCGCACAAAAAACTAAATGAAAAGGTTTCTATTGAGCGTTTTAAATCCGTTCAAAAAGTAAACCACCAAAGGCATTATAAGCACTTTAATCGCTTTTTGTTCGCTTTCGCAGTAGTAGGTGTTATTGTTCTGTTTCTACCATGGACACAAACTATCAATTCTAAAGGGTTCTTGACAACTTTAACTCCAGGGCAAAGACCACAAACGATTCAATCTCAAATACCAGGTAGAATAGAGCAATGGTTTGTTAGAGAAGGCGATTATGTTGAAAAGGGTGATACTATTCTGTTTATATCAGAAATTAAGTCAGAGTATTTTGATCCTAATTTAGTGGAGCGTACTGGAGAACAACTGAAATCAAAAAGTTCATCAGTAGTGTCTTATGGTGAAAAGGTAAAGTCATTAGACAACCAGGTAGCAGCACTTTTCAATGAAAAAAGGTTAAAACTTGAGCAGGCCAAAAACAAATTATTACAATCAAAGTTGAAAGCACAAAGTGATAGCATTGACTTTGAAGCGGCAAAAACGAACATTAAAATTGCTGAGCGCCAATATGAGCGAACGGCACAATTAGAAAGCGAAGGGCTTAAAGCGGTTACCGATGTAGAAGAGAAAAGGTTAAAGCTACAAGAAACACAAGCAAAATTACTTTCGCAGGAAAATAAATTACTAGCGGCCAAAAATGAGATTATCAATGCTGAGGTAGAAATTAATAGTGTTCAAGCCTCATACACCGATAAAATTTCAAAAGCCCAAAGTGATAAGTTTACGGCAATGTCTAATCAATTTGACTCAGAAGCACAAGTAAGTAAATTAGAGAATGACTACACTAATTACCAAATGCGTAACGAGCTGCGTTATATCAGAGCGCCACAAAATGGGTATATCAATACCGTATTAACTGCAGGTATAGGTGAAACTTTTAAAGAAGGTACGCCATTAGTGGGCATTATGCCAGCAGATTATGATATGGCAGTAGAGACTTTTGTGAGTCCGATTGATTTACCGCTAATTCATTTAGGTGAGAAAGTTAGAATTCAGTTCGATGGTTGGCCTGCGATAATATTTAGCGGTTGGCCAAATGTTTCTTATGGTACCTATGCAGGTGAGGTTGTTGCGATTGAAACGTTTATAAATTCGAATGGTAAGTATAGGGTATTATTATCGCCAGAAGAAGGAGACCAGCCTTGGCCGAGTGCTTTGCGTGTAGGTTCTGGTGCTAGTACCATTGCGTTATTGGAAGATGTGCCCATTTGGTACGAATTATGGAGGCAGTTAAATGGCTTTCCGCCCAATTATTACCAACCAGAAGGCGCTCAAG
>CAXBPM010000647.1:0-2175 GCA_963977345.1 uncultured Roseivirga sp. | reverse complement strand
GTGTTGCTTTTGGTTGGATTGAAGCCAAGGATCTTGGCCCATTCTACCTTGAAACCTTCGTCAATAACTTTTTGCTGTTTATCCTTCCCAATATGTTTTTGGCTGGAGCCATCACTTTTGCACTGGCCAATAAATTCAAAAGCACGGTGATTTCCTTTATTGGGGTGATTGTGGTGATGGTGGGGTACATTATCTCAGGCACTTTACTTTCTGATATTGAAAATCAAACAATAGCCGCCTTAAGTGATCCTTTTGGAATAAGAGCATACACTGTAGTAACGCAATACTTCACGCCAATAGAAAAGAATTCTTTGAGTCCAATGTTCGAAGGACTTTTGCTTCAGAATAGGTTGATTTATTTGGGTATAGGCGTTGCTATACTCTTGATTTCTTATTTCACTTTCTCATTTGCAGAAAAGCAATCATCAAAGAAGAAAACCGAAAAGATTAAAAAGGAATCAAATACTAGTTTTTCACTTCCTGTGATTCATCAGGTTTTTAATAACAATACGGCATGGCAGCAGTTTAGGAGCTTTTTTAGGGTTGACTTCATCAGCATTGTAAAGTCCACGACCTTTCGGATTTTATTCTTTTTCACGCTCGTAATGATCATGGGTGAGTTAAGTGTGGGATTTGAATATTTCGGTTTGCAGTCCTATCCTGTCACTTATAAAATGGTGGATGTGATTGCGAATAACGCTTCCATTTTTGTAATTATCATTATCGTCTTCTTTAGTGGTGAACTGGTTTGGCGTGATCGTGAAAATAAAATCAGCGAAGTTATTGATGCATCTCCGTTTAATTCACTGCCTTCGCTCTTTGCCAAAACTTTGGCCTTGTTCTGCGTTACCCTGTCTCTTTACCTTTTTGGAGTATTGATTGGGGTTGTTTATCAATTGATACAGGGTTACTCGAACATCGAATTTGGTGTTTATTTCGGAGCATTCTTTTATCAGTATTTAGCGCTTTACGCTGTTACCAGTGCCTTATTGGTATTTATACAAGTAATAGTCAATAATAAGTACTTGGGTTATTTTGTGTCCGTACTCTACCTGTTTTTGGTGGATCTGCTCTTGATTTTTTTAGAGGTGAATTCTAACCTATTGAGCATTGGAGCAACCCCAACCATGATCTATTCAGATATGAATGGTTTTGGGCCGGCTGCGGAAGCCGTATTATGGTTCAACGCACATTGGATGCTTTTCGGGTTACTTCTGCTTATGATTTCAGGTTTGCTATTGAAGCGCGGACAAGTAGGGGGAAGGAAAGAAACTTGGGCTATTGCTAAACGCAATTTCAAAGGCACTTTCGCAAAGAGTTTTTATATAGTGTTGGTACTTTGGATTGGCGTGGTTGGTTTTGTTATTTACAACGTCCACATTTTAAACAAAACACCATCAAGCGATGCAAGAGAAAAACTTTCTGCTGACTATGAAAAGAAGTACAAGCAATACCAAACGGTAGCACAGCCAAAGCTTTTAGCAGCCAATTATGAGATTGATATTTTCCCTAAGAAAAGGGATGTAAAGGCCAATATTGCTGTGTCTTTGATCAATACTACCGATCAGGCTATTGATTCACTTCACTTTACGGTGGATGAAAATTGGAATCATAAAATTGATATTGCTGGATCAGACCTTGTGTTGAACGATGAGGAAATAGGCTATCAAATCTATCGACTGTCGTCTCCAATGATGCCCGGTGATACAATTTTGGCGTCAGTTTCAGCAGCGTATATCAGCAAAGGTTTCGAAAATGAGGTAAGCAATACCAGTGTAATTAGAAACGGTACGTTCCTTAATAATTTTCAGATTTTACCAGGCTTGGGTTATTCAGAAGCTGGTGAATTAGGAGACAATGATACACGTAAGAAATACGACTTGCCTGACAAGGAACGCTCTCCAAAATTAGTAGCGGACTGTGGGCCAGAATGCGACAATAACTATCTAACGGATGGTAAATCGGATTGGGTAAATGTAGAAACCGTTATTTCTACTTCAAGCGACCAAATTGCGATTGCGCCCGGTTCCCTAATTGAAGAATGGGAAAAGGAGGGCCGAAAGTATTTCAGATATCGAGTTGATCACCCTTCTCAGAATTTCTATGCTTTCATTTCAGCTGATTATCAAATAGCCAAACGAGATTGGAATGGAATAAGCCTTGAAGTCTATTATG
>CAXBPM010000646.1:0-2179 GCA_963977345.1 uncultured Roseivirga sp. | reverse complement strand
ACTACGCCCACTTCTTTGACCAAAACATGGTATTGGCTAATGTCTGCATTATCAATAAACATCACTTTTAGCACGGTGCTGTCAGGGTAGTTGGTTGTCAAATAATCCGAAGCTATGGCTGGTAAATCGGCCACTTCCAACTGAGTTGGCCTATCGCCTTCAGGTCGATCTCCTTTTCTCTGGTGCTTTCCTCTGCGTTGCGGACGGCCATCACAATCTACTTGCGATACGTCTTCACCAAATTCTTCTAGTTCTCCGTTTTGCGAAAAGACCAAGTTCATACTATTGGTTAAAAACACTTCGAAATTGGTAGCTTCCGAACTTGTCACTTTAAAAGCCGAAGTAGCTACTTCGCCCACAAAATTTTCATTGATATAGGTTTGCACAGTGCTTGGCAAACTCTCCGTATTAATTTCCGTTACGGTTACATCATTAATGTCACTTGATATTTCATCGTCTTGGCAAGCTGTGATGAGCGCCAAGGAAAACGACATGATTAAGATTTTCTTTAACATTTTCTTTTGAGTTATGTGAAACATTTATTGATTCTGAAGCCCATACGGAGTGAGTTGTCAAAACCGTTGCCTCGGTCAGAAAATAAAATTCATATATCTCATTTTTGATTAAATTCACCATTCGAAAAATCATCTACTATGAAGCAGATTAGCAACAAAGGAAAAGTGAACCGTTTTAAATACTTGCTGTATTTCTACCTGCTTTTTGCGGTTTTCATCTTTGTATATAAATACATTATCCGTCCAGACCTGCCTAGTTTGATCTTATTGGTGGCCTTTGCTCCAATTTTTGGTTTTTTGTCTAGCTTGGTCAATTGGCCATTGTATGTTACCGCAATTGAAACGGAAGGCGGGATTGCGATCAGCACAAGAAAATTATTCTCGAAAAAGGAAAATTCGATTCTGGTGACCAAGTACAACTTTGATAGTTATTACGAAACCGATCACCTCCACATTGGTATGAACCTGTTGGACAAAGATGATAAGCTGCAAAAGCACAAGCTGCGTATTAGCTGGTTACGCATTAAAGACCTTCGCGCTTTGGAAGAAAAGCTGAGAGAGATTAATCCTTATGCACCTGTGAAGGAATAATTTAAGCTTGTTCCGGCCCTGCATTAAGCGAAAACCGAAACAAGCTCATAATCTTACTTATTCATATTTCAAGCTCTTTACTGGGTTGGCTGCTGCTGCGCGAAACGAATGATAGCTTACCGTAAGCAAAGCAATAAGCACAGATGCACCGCCAGCAAAAACATATACGCCTATACCAATGGTTGCTTGATATTCAAAGGCCGAGAGGAAATCCGACAAGAAGAAGTAGGATAGGGGCACGGCAATTCCAAAGCCCAAAAGCACCAACAGCAGGAAGTTCTTGGCCAAAAGCATAATCAAATTGCCAATTCCAGCCCCCAACACTTTGCGGATACCAATTTCCTTAATGCGTTGCTCTGCCGCAAAAGAAGCCAAACCGAAAAGCCCCAAAAGTGAAATAAACACGGCAATCAAGGTGAATATATTCGCTAAAGTCCCAATGTCGGATTCTCTACGATAGAGATTTTCGTATTGCTCATCTAAAAACTGGTACTCAAACGGATACTGACCATTCACTTCTTTAAATACCTTTTCTACATAATCTAAAGTGGCTTTGGTGTTTTCGGTAGTGGTTTTCATAAACATCACGCTCGATGATTCTGGCCTTAAGCTGATCACCAAGGGATCAATTTTATTGTGTAGTGAAGCAAAATGGAAATCCTTTACAATGCCGACTACTTTACCCGTCCGCTGCCAAAAAGTAATGGGCTGATTCAATGGGCTTTCAATGTTCATGTTTTTGGCCGTCTGCTCATTGATGACCACATTGAGCGTGTCGCTTACCAAGTTGGGATCAAAAGAACGGCCCTCTTTCATTTCCATACCCAAGGTTTCAATAAAACCGGTGCTCACCTGCAACACTGTAAATAGCACTTCGCTTTCAGGGTCTTTTCCATCCCAAGAAAAGCCACCAGAAGTAGAGCTCCCAATATTAATAGGAGTATTGCTGGCCGTAGATACATTCAATATGTTCGGGTTTTCCAGCATTTTAGCCTTAAAAAGCTCAATCTTACTTTCATTCTGAAGCTCTCCTTCCATAGGAAGATAGATCACGTTCTCTTTGTTATAACCGA
>CAXBPM010000645.1:0-2190 GCA_963977345.1 uncultured Roseivirga sp. | reverse complement strand
TGCTAAGGGCCAAAAAGCCAACTTGTAAATCCATATAGTTGTTTTTGTACTTTCTTACAATACGATCCACAGCTTCTTTACAAGCTTCTTGTGGGGGATAACCTTGGCGCATTAATTCCACAATCATATGTGAACCGCAAATCTTAATCACGAATTCCCCTAAACCAGTGGCGGTTGCAGCTCCAATTTCATTGTCAACATATAAGCCCGCTCCAATAATAGGGGAATCTCCCACACGGCCGTGCATTTTCCAAGCGGCACCGCTGGTAGTACATGCGCCAGAAAGATCACCATCTGCATCCAAGGCTAACATACCAATGGTGTCGTGGTTTTCTACATTGATTTTCGGTTTGTAGTCCTGATTTTTCAACCAGTTTTTCCAAGCTTTTTCAGAGTTGGGAGTGAGTAAGTTTTCTTCTTTAAAACCTTTTTCTAAAGCGAATTGCTTGGCGCCCTCACCTACCAGCATCACATGAGGAGTATCGTCCATTACCTTTCTGGCGACAGAAATGGGGTGCATAATGTCTTGAAGAAAAGCGACTGAACCACAGTTTTCGTTGTGGTCCATAATACAAGCATCGAGCGTTACAAAGCCATCGCGATCAGGGAAACCACCAATGCCCACAGTGGCGTTGTTCGGGTCGGCTTCGGTAATTCTTACCCCTTGTTCCACTGCATCAACCGATTTTCCTCCCTTAGATAGAACCTCCCAGGCACCAACATTGGCCTGCATTCCGTGGTTCCAAGTAGAAATAACAATAGGTTTCTGACCCGCTTTAGATGGAGTAGCACAAGCCATGGTGGATAGACTTCCCGTAGTAACAGCGAGACCACCTAATATGCCTGATTTTATGAATTTTCTTCGATTGCTCATGTTAAAAATTTTAGGAAGTTAAAAAAATGTACCGACCTGTAACATACCTTTTTGCATTGATTTTATATTTGGTTGAATCTCAATATCTTTCCCTATGAAAAAAACAGCGGTACTTTTTATTGTATTGGCCATTCTGGCCTTTTCATGTCAGTCTAGTTCTTATCAAGATTTGGCAGTTAGTGCTGTGGAAATTATTCCTCAGCCTCAAAGTATTGAAACCACGGACAACAAAACGATGGTCATTTCTTCGGGCCTAACGATTGTGGCAGTAAGTGAAGAAGAGCAGAAGATTGCTAACTATTTGAAAGACTATTTGGCTGAAATTAATTGGGCGGTGAAGGTAAAAGAGGATGCACCAAGCAGCAACTTCATAGCTATCCAACAAAAATCAATCGGTTCAGATAACCTAGAGGCCTATGTGCTCAGTACTTCCGTAGATGGAGTTAAAATAGAAGCGGCCAATGGCAAGGGTTTGTTCTATGCCGTTCAATCGCTTATTCAATTATTACCGCTAGAGGGAGAAGCTGTAAAGCTGCCCGTGATGAAAATTAAGGATGAGCCTCGTTTTGTTTACAGAGGTATGCATTTGGATGTGGGCCGTCATTTTTTTCCTGTTGAGTTCGTGAAAAAGTACTTGGACATGATGGCCTTTTACAAAATGAACAACTTCCATTGGCATCTTACCGAAGACCAAGGCTGGAGAATTGAAATCAAGCAATACCCTAAACTTACCGAAGTGGGCAGCATGCGTAAGGAAACCATGGTCGAGAAAAATTTCAGTCCATATGTGGGAGACGGTATTCCTCATGGTGGTTTTTACACCCAAGAAGAAGTAAAAGAAATTGTGGCTTACGCCATGGAAAGACAAATCAATGTGATTCCTGAAATTGAAATGCCAGGGCATAGTGTGGCAGCTTTAGCGGCTTATCCAGAGCTAGGCTGTACGCCAGGCCCATTCGAAGTGAGTACCATTTGGGGTGTCGATAAGAACATCTATTGCCCAAGCGAAGCAACATTCACTTTCTTAGAAAATGTGCTTTCAGAAGTGGTTGAGCTTTTTCCAGGTCAGTACATCCATATTGGTGGCGATGAAGCACCAAAAGACCGTTGGAAAGAAAGTGCTGTGGCGCAAGCAGTAATCAAACGTGAGGGCTTAAAAGATGAGTTTGAGTTACAGAGCTATTTCATCAAAAGAATTGAAAAGTTCTTAATCAGTAAAGGAAAAAAACTCATTGGCTGGGATGAAATTTTAGAAGGCGGTTTAGCGCCTGAAGCCACGGTAATGTCGTGGAGAGGTGAAGCCGGAGGTATTGAAG
>CAXBPM010000644.1:0-2204 GCA_963977345.1 uncultured Roseivirga sp. | reverse complement strand
TTTTTATTAGATGTCGTTGAATACGGGAGCGGCTATTTCTGTATAAGGAACAGCGCTAATCAGCAAGCCGCCACTCATATGGTAACTGAGATTCACAAGGTCATTTGAAACGGGGTCGATATTAAAATCTACACAGGCAATTTGAAGCTGACTTCCGTTGTAAAAACTGAGCACCATTTCTTGCGGTACAAAAAGTTTTTCCTCTAGGATTTCGAAATTCTCATCAAGTTTTTGAAAGTAGGTCCAGTTGATGGCTACTTCATTCACTTCATCGCCTTCCATATTCTTGAAAGTGTCGATGTTGGTGATTTCAATATCATCCCAATCTTCATCTACTTCTACCTTGGCCAAAGAGAAGTTGAAAATACTGTCTTCTAGATGCCAATAGAAGGTGATCGGCTCATCTTCAAAAAGGAAAGCTACAGCAGCAGAAACCACAACGGCTTCATTGTCTTCCACAAAAGGGTAGGGCTGATGGTGGTTATATACCTTTATGCTGTGCAGTTTTTTATTAAGAATCTTACTTGTGAGGAGTTCGTTGGCTTCTTGTTCAGTCATTACGTACTTGGTGTCTGATTAAAAAACCAAATATACATTTCTTACTTTATGTATGCACCCTTCAATACCTCCAACTTTCCATCTATCTTGGGTAACTCGTTGATGCCTAAAATATGGGCTACAAACGGATAGACATTCACGTTTTCGAACTTTGGTAGTTTGGTACCTGGTTTAATATTTGGTCCATTGGCGTAGAAAATGGTAGCCATATCTTCTGTAACATAAGGATCGAAGCCATGCTCTCCATGTACTCCGCCTGTAGTAATCATTCTCTCCCTGTTGCCTTTAGAACTCAAAGAATGTCCCGCTGAGGCTACTAATACGATCTCGCCACTTCGTGAATTTTGATAGTGCCAGTTTTCAGGGAAGCCCTCTTTCTTATAGACTTTGAAATCCTGCTCTTTCCCTTGAATGGTCTTATATACTTGATCAATTTTTGACGGATCGTTGATGTAAAGATGGGCAAGGGTTCCGCTATTGACCAGTCTATAATCAGCTTTGTCAAGGCTTTTCAATACTTCATCAATGTCGATTAAACTTTCGTCTGTATTGGCTACTTCGTTCATTCCGTGATCGGAAGTGATAATCACATTCACAGGCAGATCAATTTGTTTGAGTTGCGCCATGATTAAACCCAACAGTCGATCTGCTTCTAAAACAGATTCTTTGGCGCCATTTGGGCCATTGGCATGGCCTTGGTCGTCCACTAACGAGAAGTACAATGAAATGTAATTCGGGCGTTCAGCTTTGGGCAATTTCAACCATTCCAGTACAGTTGAAATTCTATCTTCATTTTTTACTTTCCCGTCATAGATTTCATAATAGCTGGGGAAACTGCCTGCAATAGGAGCTTCGGAGCCCACCCAAAAATAGGAAGCCGATTTCATTCCGTTTTTCTGCACCAATTGCCACAAAGGTAAACCATCGTAAAAGGCTGGGTTTTCTACCACCTTACGGTTGCCAATACTGTAGCGCAGGTCAAGTTTACGGTCATAAAAATTGTTATCCACTAAACCATGATTTCCGGGGTAAAGCCCGGTGACCAGGCTATAATGATTCGGGAAAGTTTTACTTGGGAAGGAGGGAAGCATGGCCTCGGCTGACGCTCCAGAATTGATGAATTGCTTGAAATTCGGGGCATTGTACTTTTCTACATAGTCATGTCTAAAGCCGTCAAAGGAAATCATGATGACATAAGGGGATTCCTCTTTGGCTTGATTCACCTTGGCGATGGATACAAAAGTGACGACAACAATTAATAAAATGACTTTGAAATGCTTCTTCATAACACTGGTTATTGGGCGTAAAGTTAGCAACTCTGCTGTAGAGTTTTAGAAAGAAACTGTTACTTGTTGATTAAGGTATTGGCTTGGTTGAGTTAATCCAAATAGCTCAGTTTCATGTCAACGGTTAAGGCCAACTCATTCATAATGGTTTTTGAAAGTCCTTTGCAACGGCTCATTTCATATTTATAAAAGAATTGGAGTGTGTGGAGTTTGCTTTCATAAAAATCATTGGAGTAAGTGCTGTCGCTTGCATCTAATGCGGCTTGTGCCGAAACCCCAATTTTAAGCCACTGCCAACCCATCACTACAGTTCCGAACAGGTCCATGAAAATAGTGGCATCCGCCAAGTAGCGTTCAAAG
>CAXBPM010000643.1:0-2209 GCA_963977345.1 uncultured Roseivirga sp. | reverse complement strand
ACGAAACGCTATGGAGAAATCACCGAAGAGATTAAAGAACGTCTAGATTTCGAACTTGAAACGATTGCCAATACTGGCTATCCCGGTTACTTCCTCATTGTTCAGGATTTCACCAACAAGGCCAAGGAAATGGATGTTTCAGTTGGGCCGGGAAGGGGTTCAGCCGCAGGTTCGGCAGTGGCCTATTGTATCGGAATTACGAATGTAGATCCGATCAAGTACGATCTCCTTTTTGAGCGTTTCCTTAATCCAGACAGGGTATCACTTCCCGATATTGATATTGACTTTGATGATGAAGGTCGCCAAAAGGTAATTGACTATGTAATCAATAAATACGGAAAGAATCAGGTGGCCCAAATCATTACCTACGGTAGTATGGCCGCCAAATCTTCCATTCGAGATACGGCCAGGGTAATGGAGCTTCCTTTGTTCGATGCCGACAGAATTGCCAAGCTGGTTCCCGACACCTCTTTGGCCAAACTATTCGCTTTTAGCGAGAAAGAATTAAAAGATAAACTTAAGGGTGATCAGATTGCGCTGGCTCAGGAGCTGATCAAAATTTCGCACGGAAATGACGAACTGGCCAGGGTGTTAAACCAAGCCAGAGTACTTGAAGGCTCGGTTCGAAATACGGGAATCCACGCTTGTGGGGTAATTATTACGCCAGACGATATTACCAATTTCGCACCTGTGGCGGTGGCCAAGGATTCGGACATGTGGTGTACCCAGTTCGATAACGCGGTTGTAGAGGATGCAGGTTTGCTTAAGATGGACTTCTTGGGTTTAAAAACACTGACACTGATTAAGGATGCTGTTAAGAATGTAAAAGAGCGCCATGATGTTGATCTCGTTCCGGATGATTTCCCACTGGATGACACGCTCACTTATGAGCTTTTTCAACGAGGAGAAACGGTTGGTATTTTCCAATACGAATCCAACGGCATGCAGAAGTATTTGCGTGACCTCAAGCCCACTGCTTTTGCCGATTTAATTGCCATGAACGCCCTGTACCGACCAGGGCCACTAGAATACATCCCTTCTTTTGTTCGAAGAAAACACGGTGACGAAGAAATCACCTACGATTTGGAGGACATGAAGGAATACCTTGAGGAGACTTATGGTATTACGGTGTATCAAGAGCAAGTGATGTTGCTTTCGCAGAAACTCGCTGGTTTTACCAAAGGTGAGGCCGATGTTTTGCGTAAGGCGATGGGTAAGAAAAACCGTCAGTTGCTCGATCAACTGAAACCCAAATTTGTAGGGCAGGCCGTTGAAAAAGGCCATGCAGCCGATAAACTGGAGAAAATATGGAAGGATTGGGAGGCATTTGCGTCTTACGCCTTTAACAAATCGCACTCTACCTGTTACGCTTATGTGGCCTTCCAAACAGCCTATTTAAAGGCACATTACCCTGCTGAATACATGGCTTCCGTGCTCAGCAACAACATGAACGACATTAAGCAGGTGACCTTCTTTATGGAAGAATGCCAACGCATGGGCATTTCTGTTTTGGGGCCTGATGTTAACGAATCGAACTACAAGTTTACGGTAAACGCCAAAGGCGAAATTCGCTTCGGAATGGGTGCCATTAAAGGGGTTGGTGGAGCCGCCATTGAGTCTATTATTGAAGGAAGAAAAGAAGACGGCTTTTACCATAATATTTTTGAGTTTGCTGAAAGAGTAAACCTCAGAGCGGTAAACAAAAAGAACTGCGAATCATTGGCCATGGCCGGTGGTTTCGATTGCTTTAAAGATTACCACAGAAGACAATATTTGTTCGCTCCAGAAAATGAGCAAACGCTACTGGAAAAAGTAATTCGTTACGCCAATGCCAAGCAAGCCGAAAAAGATGCTGCTCAAGTTTCTCTTTTTGGAGGTGACAGCAATGTAGCCACTCCACTTCCGAGTGTATCCATATGCGAGCCGTTCAGCGAAATGGAAAAACTTAAAATTGAGAAAGATGTGGTGGGCTTTTATATCTCTGGCCACCCGCTTAATCAGTTTGAAGTAGAGCTGGAAAGCTTCTGTAAACCAGTGAGCGACATTAAGCGATATCCCAACCAAGACATTTCCATTGGTGGCATTGTCAGTGGGGTTCGGAATGGGCAAACGAAGAACGGAAAGCCCTTTGCCATTCTTAGCATTGAAGATTACAACAGTTCTGTTGAGCTCTTCTTGATGGGCGAAAAATACATGAACCATGCGCAAT
>CAXBPM010000642.1:0-2212 GCA_963977345.1 uncultured Roseivirga sp. | reverse complement strand
AGATTTCTCTTTGTGCTTTTTGATTTGTCTACGTAAGGCTTCAGTACAATGATCGGTGGCGGCCTCGAATGACCCGTTGGTTTTTTCAGCAAAAAGCTGATCGCCAGGAACATTCAATTTAATCTCAACCGTTTTGTTTTCAATCCCCTCATTATTCACTCTTAAAATGACTTCAGCGTCTATAGTACGTTCGTAAAAGGTATCTAACTTATCTAATTTCTTCTGAATAAAGTCGGTCAATTTGTCGTCTGCAACAAAGTGGATTGATTGAATCTGTACTTTCATAATCGTAATGTTTAAGGGTTAAAACTTAAGCTTTAGGGTGCGCCTGATCAAAAACTGATTTCAGTTTTTCAAGCGAATTGTGTGTATAAACCTGCGTTGCCGCTAAGCTGCTGTGCCCTAAAAGATCTTTCACAGCGTTTAGGTCTGCGCCTTTGTTTAAAAGGTGCGTGGCAAATGTATGTCGCAGGGCATGGGGACTTTTCTTCTCGGTAGAAGAAACCATATTCAGGAAACTATTTACTATTCTGTAAATCATCATCGGATATGTCTTGTCTCCTTTGTTGTTTACGAGTAAAAACGCATTTGGATTGCCTTCAAACACATGATTTTTCTCAGCTTTGTATTGGGCGATGAGAGAGAGAAGTGGTGCCGCAATGGGTATTATCCGCTCTTTGTTTCTCTTACCCAGTACCTTAAGTGTGTTCTGATGGTGGTTAATATCGGAGTCTTTGAGCCCAATTAATTCTGATAATCTTATGCCTGTTCCGTAAAGTAATTCAATAATTAGCTTTTGTCTCAGTCCTTCAAGGTCATTAGTAAACTCAAATCGGTCTAAAAGGTTGACTAATTCTTTTTCATCGGCAAAGCTGGGTAGGTCTTTTTGGGTTTTGAGTAAGCGAACCTTAATGGTTGGGTCCTTCTCGATTTCGCCTCGCTTGATTAAGAATTTATAATAAGACCTGAGGCTAGCAATTTTTCGGTTGACGGTTCGGGGCGAAGTGCCGGAGTCCATTAAAGACAGCACCCAAGAGCGTACCATAATTTGAGTGGCCAAGTTAAGGTCACTGCATTTAAATTGTTCCGAAATGTAATTTGTGAATTGCCCGAGATCTGATTGATAGGAAATAACAGTATGCTTACTGTATCTTTTCTCGAACGATATGTATTTGAGGAATGAATCAACCATGCTAGTACTGCGCATTTGCAAACAGTACTAACATAGTGATAAAATATGATTAGAAAAAGTAAGCCTTAGTAGTTGTCGTTGGCGTACATTTTTTCTTTGTAAGCAGCTTTGATCTTTTCAGCTCTATTAGCAACTGAAGGTTTCTGGTAAGCTTGTCTTGCTCTTAGCTCTTTCAAAACTCCCGTTCTTTCAAACTTCTTTTTGAACCTTTTTAGAGCTCTGTCGATAGATTCGTTTTCTTTTACGTTTATAATAATCATAATCCTTGAAACACCTCCCTTCAAATTGGACTGCAAAAATAGAGGTTTTTTTTTCTAAACCACTGATTTTCACAAAAAAAGGACAGCTAAATAGCTGCCCTTTGTAGGTTTTGTAAAAACACCTATCAATTTACTTCAAAATAGACCTTGAAATCACTAGTTTTTGAATTTCCGAAGTACCCTCACCAATGGTACAAAGTTTAGAGTCACGGTAGTATTTCTCAACCGGATAATCCTTAGTGTAACCGTAGCCACCGAAAATCTGAACAGCCTCGTTCGAGAACTCAACCGCACATTCAGAGGCATAATATTTTGCCATGGCCGATGCCTTGGTCACGTTCTTTCCTTCATTTTTTAGCTGAGCGGCTCTAAAGGTCAGAAGCTTGGCGGCTTCTAGCTTTGTGGCCATGTCAGATAGTTTGAAAGAGATTCCTTGGAAGTTGAAAATAGGTTGATTGAACTGCTCCCTTTCCTGAGAGTATTTCAAAGCAGCTTCAAAAGCTCCTTCTGCAATACCCAAACTAAGGGCGGCAATAGAAATTCTACCTCCGTCCAAAACTTTCATTGACTGAATAAAGCCATGACCTACTTCGCCTAAAACATTTTCTTCTGGAATTCGGCAATCTTCAAAAATCATCTCTGCCGTTTCTGAGCTACGCATGCCCATTTTATCTTCTTTTTTACCTCCTTTAAAACCAGGGGTGCCTCTTTCTACTACAAAAGCGGTCATTCCATGTGAATCACCCACTTCACCAGTACG
>CAXBPM010000641.1:0-2213 GCA_963977345.1 uncultured Roseivirga sp. | reverse complement strand
TATAGGCCTCTTGGTTTTGGGCGCTTAGGGTGAAACTTGTGATAAAAAGTGCGAGTAAGATTGTTAGCTTTTTCATAGTATGTTTTTTAAAATTTTGAGTTCGTTTCTTAATGATGATACTAAGGTGCAGGGAAATGACTGGCTTAGAAAAAAAGTATTACCGAACCGTAGAATCTTCAGGATGAATCGTAATGAAGTGAAATTTCAAAGAGTCAAAACTCAAATTTCAAGAGGTTTTCAGGTAGTAAAGACTGGCACTGGGATAATTCCCCCTTTTTGAAAAAGGGGGTTAGGGGGATTAGAACTACAACTTTATTGGCACCAATCCTCAATCCTCCCAACCTCCTTCTCCAAGGAGGAGTGTTCGCAATATCATTTATGCCCAATAATCCATAGATGTGCCTTCTGCTGGGGAATTACTATTCGAAGGCACATTATATAGATGCAAAAGCTAAGAAGCTCATACACCTGCTTTGATCTAATGTCTATGCCCTCAGCACTAACTACTACAAGTTATCCAACTGATTCTCTTGCCCATCTTTCGTCAGGGTGATGAAAAGGGCTAGAAAAACGAAACGTTTGGCGCCTTGCCCTACCTCCTGTCGCTCATAAATACCTTGAGCGTTTGCTTGGTTCGCATACTGATAACCGAAGACATTATCACGCCCAAAAATATTGGAGGATGACATGTAAAGGATAATATTAGGTGTGAGAAGTACGGCAGCATTTAAGCTTAAGTCGTGAAAAGTTGGAGTCTTGTCATTCTGAAAGCCAGACTTGTTTGGGTTGTGAAATGGCCTGCTTGAGGCAAAATTATAAGTGGCTCCAAACTGAGTTCTCAATGGCACAACAAAATGCTTGGCCACAAAAGAGAAGTTATGATTGGAAACAAAAGAAGGCGTGGCCAAACTTGAGAAATCTTGATAGTCTCTTTCTGAATCTACATAAGAGTAAGAAATCCAGTAATCCGTATTTTCGAAGGTCTTGCTGTCTCTCCAGAATATGTCCACACCTTTGGCTTCCCCAAAACCAGCGTTCGAGTAATTATTGGGGTTAAAATCATTGGCATCAGTGAACTTCACTAAGTCATCATACTTTTTCAAATAGGTTTCTACTCTGAAAACACGATCCTCATGAATGTACTGATAGTTCAAAATGTAATGTGTCGCCTTCTCTGGCTTTAAGTTCTGATTCACCAAAGCATAGTCGTTTTGCGCAGATTGCAAATACTGCCCGTAGGCCAACGAAAACTGCCCTTTTTCTGTCAGCTTATACGACATTGCCAATCGCGGATTCACCCACGTTTGGTTCAATAGGGAAGAATGCTCTAAACGCAAACCAGTACGGACCACAAACTTATTTGAGGCAAAGTAATCCATCTCAGCAAAAGTGCTCGCAATGTTTTCTTTAAAATCGAATGCATCATTTGGCCCATTATCAATATTGAATTTGTTGGTATATTTCTTAGCGAAGAACTCTGTCCCCATGTTCACACTCACCTTTTCCGCTGCTTCCCAGTTAAAGGCCAGTTTAGCATGAATGCCTTTTTCGTCCTCCTCGATTTCATCGGTATTGAAGCCGATTTTCTCTTGATTCAAAGTAGTAGAGATTCCTCCCTGAACAGTCCAACGGTCAGCAATAATGTCCTTGTAACTGGTATTCAAATAGAAGTAATTGTTACCAATTGAAACAGTGTCTTTCGCTCCACCATTATTAATATTGGGTTGACGAATACTCAGGTTCGAAATATCCATGTTGGTGTATACCTTCAACAAACCATTTCCACTTATTTTTTGTCGGAAAACCAATTCAGCTACTTTACCATTGGGCGCCTCTTTCCAATCAAACTCCTGTTTGATCATGTCTTGATAAGGGCGTAAATCCGTGTATTGAACCTTGCCTGAGATACTTGAGTTATCCCACTTTTTGGTGTAGGCCAAATCGCCCCCCACCGTCATCAGCGAAATATCTCCTTGCGTTTTCTCAGCAATATCGTTGGAGTTTAAAACCAAGGCCGAAGAAAGTGCTTGGCCATATTCAGCGGAATATCCTCCTGTACTAAATATGGTGCCTTTAAAAAGGAATGGGCTAAACCGACCACGGGTAGGTACATTGGGAGCTGTAGCGCCAAACGCATTTCTGACTTCAAGTCCATCAATAAAAACCTTGGTTTCGTAGCCTTCTCCTCCACGGACAAACAACCTCCCCGACTC
>CAXBPM010000640.1:0-2216 GCA_963977345.1 uncultured Roseivirga sp. | reverse complement strand
AGCAATTAATTATACACGGTGTGTGTGCCTTGAATGGTAAATTTAATAAAAGTTCTTTTATAATGTTAAGTTTTATAGAAGAAAGTCCAGAGGGCATAAGTCCCTTATGCACTAGGGTGACTCCTGGAAGCATTAGCAAGTGGCAAGGTGGTTTGGGGTGACCCATGCACTGAAGTAAGCCAAACGGCAAAAGTCTGAACTGACGAACAGGAATGGGATATGAGGCATTGTTATCTGGGTAAGTAAGCACATCATTGCAAAGCCCTACGAGTATCAAAAGGATAGCGATGTAGATTCCGCAGGATTAGACCGAAGGACATTTACCTTACCAAGGGAGATCTCATCAACCACGGGTTGGTTATGATGAGAAGTCAGCAGAGGCCATAGTAGCTACAGGAAATGAGCCACGAATAGATACCGTGGAATTCTCACGAAATAGTGAAGGGCTGAACGTTAAGTTGTTCCAAATTCATCAAGGAAGCTTCTGCCATCTGGCGGATCTAGCCTTGGATTAAGCGGAACAGGGAAAAGAAAAAGTAAACTAAAATGATTGAACAAATACTTACACGTAAGAATATGCTCAGTGCTATGCATCAAGTCCAAAAGAACCGAGGTTCAGCAGGAGTTGATCGTATGCCCGTGACTAAACTCTCAGATCTGATGTCAATTGACAAAGCAGAACTGACAGAGAGTGTTCGTTCTGGTAAATATTTGCCTCAAACCATTTTAGGTGTAGAGATTCCAAAAGGGAACGGAAAGATGCGCTTATTGGGCATACCGACGGTAACCGACCGTTTGCTTCAACAAGCGGTACTTCAAATTATGACGGCCAAGTTTGAGTTCGAGTTTTCGAACTATAGCTTTGGTTTTAGACCCAATCGAAGTCTGCATCAAGCAGTCATAAAAGCTCAAGGATACATCAACGATGGCTATCAGCATATCGTTGATATTGACTTGAAAACATTCTTCGATGAAGTCGATCATTGTCATTTGTTGCAACTGCTTTACCGAAAGATAAAATGTCGCGAAACGATGCGCCTGATCCGTAAATGGCTACGTGCCCCTATTTTAATAAAAGGAAAGCTAGTCAAACGCAGAAAAGGCGTGCCTCAAGGTAGTCCCTTAAGTCCTTTACTCTCCAATATCATGTTACATGAACTGGACAGAGAATTGGAAAAACAGGGATTGAAATTCATTCGTTATGCCGACGATTTTAGTATTTATACCAAATCGAAGGCTACCGCTCGAAAAGTAGGCAACAAGATTTACAAGTTTTTACGAAATAAACTCAAGTTGACTATTAATCGAGAAAAGAGTGGCATTCGACGACCTGTTCATTTTACCGTTTTGGGTTTTGGCTTTGTGCCGACCTACAAGAAAGGTGAACGGGGTAAGTATCAATTGGTGGTGTCTGAAAAGAGTTGGAAGAAGCTGAAACAAAAGCTAAAAACCATCACTCGGAAAACCACACCGATGAGCTTTGAGGAGCGAATCCAAAAACTGAAAGAGATTCAGCGAGGTTGGGTAAATGCTTTCCGTATGGCAAGTATTCAAAACAAACTCGAAGATCTTGATGGTTGGTTGCGCAATAGGCTAAGGTATTGCATTTGGCATCACTGGAAAAAGCCCGAAAAGAAGAGGAGAAGCCTTATCCGTTTGGGAATAGAATCTGGTCAGGCCTATGCATGGTCACGATCGCGAATGGGAGGCTGGGCAATTGCTCAAAGTCCTATTTTGAGAACGACTATTACCTTGGCTCGCTTGAAGAAGAAAGGTTACGAATCTATGCTCGACATTTACAAAGAAATCACGCCAATTAGACGTGACTTATTATTCCCTATAATTTAACGAACCGCCGTATACGAGAACCGTACGTACGGTGGTGTGAGAGGTTCTCCGCTAGGCTAATGGCCTAGCGGCAGCCTACTCGATTGGTAGCTGTTAATATTTCAAATTCTTTTTCAAAAAAGCAACTACAAAATGGGCTACTTTTTGGTGTATAAACTTTCTATCAATGGTTTCATGATCCTTGAAATACAATGGTAAGTTATTTTGCAAATCTTGTTTAGCTGCATTCAAAAACACATAATGCCCAACTTTTCCTTCCAATTCAATGAATTCTGAGCTTGGTATTAGATTGTGATAATGTTTTGCATTGGTTAAAATAGGTGTTCTTTCATCATTTTGTGCTCCTATAATCAGAAGTGGACTGTTAA
>CAXBPM010000639.1:0-2216 GCA_963977345.1 uncultured Roseivirga sp. | reverse complement strand
TTAATGACATGGTTGGTTGAGGTTTGTGCTTTACGAATGTAGAAATAAAACTTTAAATTTTATTTACTCACGGAATAATATTAAACCTAGTTATTTAGTTTAGAGATGGTTATAAATCCCGTTCTGTTGACACAGAACTACATTGAAAAACGCAAAATTGTTTGCATGGAATTGGATGAGCATAGTGTATATCTCCACTGCTCGATGGGTGGTTTTTAGGGTAGATTAAATAGAGTGTGAAGGGTTAATTGAGGAAGTAATATAAGCTTGAAGATCTCACTTAATTAGTGACCTCAGCCCCACCAAAAATGGCAGTTCCACGGATAACAAGCTCTTTATTTCCATTGGCCTGCGGGTCTATCAGTTTTCTTCTATCCGACATTCCTCCAAAAATACCTGTGACGTTCAACTGTACATTCCAATCCTGTGGTACTCGAATTTTGGAGCCGCCAAACATATAGAACACATCAATTTCATTTCTACCATCGGCCAATTTGGCTTGGGTAAGGTCAATATTCGAGCCGCCAAAAATGGCAGTAAGAGTACCGCCTCTGAAATTACTGCTGTTTACGATTTTATCTCCTCCACCAAAAATGGCGGTGTCATTAATTTTGTCAGCGTCAAAATTTCCGTTCGCTGTATTATAGTTGTCATCTGATGTTGAGTTTCGATTTCTACTCACTATAGCAAAACCAGCAACAACAAAAACTAAGGGCCATAAGTCAAAGATGTTAATGTCGATGCTGAACCATTCATCGAGGTTCAGAAAAATACCGACTCCCATTAGAATTCCACCAGTCTTTACGTTTTCCTTGTTCAGAATAAGTACCGCGCCAATGATGATAAGAATGTTCTCCCATTGGAAAATATAGCGCCTATAATGCCATGATATGATATCGAGGTTATCCAGTAGAAACACAGTTCCGATCAGAATAAAGATCAGTCCGACAATGGCATTTCTGTTCAGGTTGTTCATCTGTTGGTTTTTAGAGGTTTAAAAGTAGAAAAGTCTTGACGAATTACAATGTACCAACCTATAAATGGTGAAGAGGGTTGTTTGAATTCAATCAAAACTTCTCTACTTTTGCCATCCCTAATTTAAAACCATGCGCACGTGGTGAAACTGGTAGACACGCCACCTTGAGGGGGTGGTGCATTAAGTTGTGTGGAAGTTCGAATCTTCTCGTGCGCACTCAAAAAAGCCCTGATTTATTGGGGCTTTTTTATTTGCCGTTTCTGCCCTAATTATTTCTTTAAATTTCAGAAATTCTTATTAATAGTATACTGTTTTGCGATATTACTAGGTAGTCCAATTCAATAGTAATTTCTATAAAAAGTGACTAGCATCAATGCTTGATAGAAGGAGATCTGCTTGGCACAGGTCTATCCGGTTAAAAAAATATTCGCTTTTACAGTTCTAAAAATGCAATTGGTAGTCAAAAATGGCCTGTGTACATTCTAAAGGCCTTTTTTAACGAAAAGGTAAGTGCTTTTATTGTAGGAATTCCGACATGTTTTTCTATCTTTGATGATTACCTAACACCAAACGTGCTAACTCGATTGTGATCAACTGCTTTCTCAGGCTGTGGAGATGTATCTCCGTTACTGTGATTGGCGTACTGTTACTGATAATTTGTACTCATACAAATGCTCAAACAAACAGTGTAGTCGCCAATGGATTCACGCTGACCTTTGTGAATGGATCTACCATTGGGTCGGTTGATGAAGTAGCTACCAATGTTCTCCGAGTCAAAAACGGAACTTCCCGAAGTGTAACCTTTAGCTTAGACGTATCATCACCAGCAGGTTGGACTGCCCTTACCAGCAGAGACAAGAACTATACTGTTACTGCCAACGATTCTATTTTTATTCCAGTACGTATTATCCCACAAAAAAATGCTGAAGGCAATGTTAATTACTTTGTAAATGCCTCTGCCGTATCTAGCCAGAATATTCCATTGGCCAGTACTCCTTGGAACTTAGAGATCAAAAAGTTCTCGCAATGGAGAGCAAACGTCTTAGATAAAGTGGCCTATTTCCCCTCAAGTGGCGACAGTACTAGTTTCAGAGTAAATTTTACCAATACAGGTAACTCCAACGAGAATGTATATGTGTTGTTTTCTCCTCCAGTGAAAGTGACAATTGCGGATAGTCAGGGTAACCCGATTGCAGAAAATGCTTTCTCAATGAGCTTACCTGTTGGCGTAGACACTACC
>CAXBPM010000638.1:0-2222 GCA_963977345.1 uncultured Roseivirga sp. | reverse complement strand
CATCCACAAAAGTGAATAGGAAGTAGTTTTCATCGTCTTCTAAATCAATTTTTGGAATTTTGAAAGACTCGGTATCTAAGCCCTTCACCAAATAGGTTTCTACTACATTAGAAAAGCCTGTCAGTATCATTCCTTCATCATACACTTCTGTTCCAGAGATTACTTTTGGAAAAACTCCTCCAATGAACTGAATATCATGTTCAACCAAACAGCCGATCAAGGCGTTAATGTCAATCGCAGAATGTTCGGCAACCGAAATAATAACGGTCTGTTTACCGAAGTTATTAATGATGCTTTCTGCAACTTCTTTAGGATCAATTGTTTTTATATACATGTTTGGTTTTTCTATTTTCTGAATTTTAGGAAAAAGGTGGTTCCAACTCCTTCTTCGCTCTCTAAATATATTTCTCCGTCATACTGCTCAACTATTTTCTTTACAATGGATAAACCAATGCCAGTAGAGCTTTTTTCGGGATCAGTATTGAGGGATTGGAATATGCCAAAGATCTTTTCGTGATACTCCTTTGCTATGCCCAATCCATTGTCTTTAATGGAATAAATCCAATACCTGCCCGCGTCTTGGTAGTCTATCTCCACAGTGCCCACTTCTTTATCAATGTAATTAATAGCGTTCCCAATTAAGTTCTGAAAGAGCTGCTGCATACGGGTAGGATCGGCATATATACTCGGAAGGGGTTTGTTAATAGTTACAGTGATGTGGTCTGGAACATAGAGTAGGGCGAGTATGTTTTCAATGGTTTCATCCATCGAAACAATCTGTTCTTCATCTTCAGCCCGTTCAATGGCTGAATAGGCAAGGATGCCATTGATGAGACTTTCCATCTTCTCTACTGTGACCTCAATTAAATCTAGGTTCTGATGGCCTTGATCATGCATTATATCATTGCAATCTTCTTTGATCCAACTGACCAATGCTGAAATACTACGGAGTGGAGATTTTAAATCGTGAGAGACCACGTGGGCATACTCTTGTAATTCGTTATTGCTTTTCTCTAGCCTTTTTAAAAGGTTTTCCTTTTGTTGCTCCGCTCTTTCTTGTTCCGAAATGTCTTCGATTACGATGACATGGTATTTTATTTTCCCTGAGCTATCTCTTACTACACTTAAGCTTGATTTTGCAGAAATAATGGTGCGGTCTTTTTTGATGTACCTTTTTTTAAGAATTACGGTATCCTGTTCTCCATTCTGAATTTTTTGCATTGTGCCTTTCGATGCCTCTAAGTCATCGGCATGCGTTATGTCTTCAAATCGGAGTGATTCTAATTCTTCATGGGTATAGCCCAATAGGTCTATTAGGGCTTTATTTACTTTAGTAAGTGCTCCATTCTCAGACAATACAATTCCCAATGGCGAGTTGTCAAATATAACTTCGAGCTGCTCTCTTTGGTCTTCTATCAGCGCATTTCTGCGCGCTTCTTCAGTAATGTTCTCTAAAATGGATAGCCGGTATTTAGGCTTATCATGGTCGTCATAAATGGTGGTGATATTTACCCTCACTTTAATCAGTTCATTCTTTTTTGTTTTAATTTCTTGGGTGAAATCTATTCGATTTCTTTCGCCAGAGTCCATCTGAGTCTGTATTTCCTGAATCTTCGACATGTCCTGAGGAAGTATAAATTCCATGGGGTCGATGTGCTGTAATTCATTGGCAGAGAAGCCCATCATGTCTTGAAAAGCCTTGTTGGATTTAACAATTGAACCATCTTCCGTCAATATAATTCCAAAAGGAGAACTATTAACGATTGTTGATAGCTCGGCACTTTGCTCCTCTATCAGTACTCGGGCTTTGTTTTCTTCGGTAATGTCTCTGATAATGCCTTCAGCAGCTACTGCTTCCTTTTGGTCATTGTAAACCAAGTTGGCGTTAATGTGTACTAATTTGTAAGGGCCCTCTTTTGTATATACCCGTGCTACATAATCTGTAAAGGCGCCATTTTTAACCAGTTCTTTGTACGAATTCATGGCATAGGTGAAATCGTCTCTGTAAATAAGATTTATAATGTTCAATGACTCGTTTTGAATATCATAACCAAAGAGCTCAATGGCCGCTTCATTCATTTCTAGTGCATTACCAGACAAATCTATTTTTATGTAGGCATCAGCTAAGCTAGAATAAGCGCCATTATCCTCCCTAATGGGGTTGGGTGTTGAGACAGTATTGGCAATTTTGAGTTTTTGATTCAGTTCATATAGTTCGAGCG
>CAXBPM010000637.1:0-2230 GCA_963977345.1 uncultured Roseivirga sp. | reverse complement strand
CGAGAAGTTTTTGATCACCTCAGATACATCAATCGGTTCGTCCTTATAAGCTTCATTCAGTTTAAAAGTTAATGGAATTGATTTTTGAGCAATTGCAAACACGAGAAGTAGCGCCAGAGCGCTAAAGAGAATGGTCTTTTTCATTGTAGTTTTAGTTGATTAACTATTTTAATAGTTGAATGTACATTTGTTTTTGCTAATAACAAACTCTTACTTAGAATCGGGTAGTTCTCTGAGTATAATAATTTACCTTTTTTGTCCTTTTAGGGGTTGGTATATAAGATTTATCACCTCCCGAATAATCCTATTGATACGGAATGAATAAAAGGAAAAGTGAATTAGGAAAGGGAGGCGAAAGATGTTTAATTCAAGCATTACTTTTGACTGTTTTTCGTGAGGAAGCGGCATTGGTACTGATATTACTTCAACCTAAATAGTTAGAGCTACATGAAATGGACGCTTACTCATAATCTCTTAACTCATGTTAAGAGTGTGGTTTCCACATTGCAATCTTTTGCTCAGAGAATCTTGCTTCTTCAGTTTGATGGTCTTTTTTTTGATAAATCATCGGATAGTACAATACCAAAATTCCTCCCATACTCTTTGGCTAAAGTGAGCCTGCTACTTTTTCTCTTTGTTCACTCCATCTCCCTGAATGCTCAGCAAGCCCAAATAGATAGCCTGAAGCAATTGCTAACAGGTCATAAGGATGATATTGAGAAGGCGCAGATCTATAGAGAATTGACGATTAAGTACGATAGAGTTGATCAGGATTCGGCACTTTATTTTGCGGATAAACAAATAAAGCTTTCAAAAAAAATCAACTATGTAGAAGGAGAGATCAAAGCATACTATTCAAAAGGGGTTTCCTATTTCAGGAAAAACGTGAAAGATTCGGCCTTATATTACTTTCAGAAGTCTTATGATGATGCTTTGGCCGCCCAAGATACTATACAGGCAAATCAATCTTTGGGTAATATAGGGGCCTTGAATTTGCTTTTAGGAAATTACGAAATGGCCTTAGAAAGCTTTTTTGCAAGGTTGGAAGTGCTGAAAAAATACCCCAATCCAAGTAGCGAACAAGTAGTCTATAATAATATGGCAGCAGCCTATGATAGGTTAGAGCAGTATGATCAAGCCATTATTTACCATCATAAGTCGCTTAAGCTTAAACTACAAACGGAAGACATCCATGGGGTTTTGAATTCCTATCGAAACCTAGGGGCGGCATTTACTAAATTGGATGATGAAGATTCTGCGATGTATTACTCCAAAAAAGCCTTTAAAATCGCTGAAGAATTGGACGATAAGAATACTATGGCGGCTACCCTTTTGAACGTAGGGGCATTCTATACTCGAGATGCTCATTTTTCATTCGATTCTGCCTCGGTCTATTTAAATAAGAGTTTAGCGATTACTCGTGAAATAGATGATAAAGATGGTATGGCAAGATCATACTCGAATTTGTCCACCATTAACCTGACTGTAAAGAACTATCAAAAATCTTTAGACCTGGCACTTAAGGCACTTCCTTTATTCGAGTCTTTGGGCTACAAGAATGACATTTCTGAAACTGTAAACGATATCGCTCTATCCTTTGAGCAGTTGGGGAGATACCCTGAAGCATACGCCTATCTAAGACGACATAAAAACCTGGATGATTCTCTATATACAGAGGAAACTACTAGGGCCATTAGTGAGATGCAAACCAAATATGAAACAGAAAAAAAGGACCAAGATTTCGCCCTTCAATCAGCACAGCTAACAGAAAAACAGTTAGAGTTAGAGCAGCAGCATTTATTGAGAAATGTGGCTGGAGCAGGAGCTTTGCTGTTGGGCATCGTGGCTTTCCTGATCTATCGTATTAAAACGAAGAGTAACGAGGCAATTACCGCCAAAAACGAACTTTTGAGTAAATCTTTATCTGAAAGAGAAGCGCTGTTGAAGGAGATTCATCACAGGGTGAAAAACAACCTTCAAATCATTGCGAGTTTACTCTACTTGCAATCCGATGAATCAGAAGATCGAGATGTGAGGCGTTTGCTAGAAGAAGGGCAGGGCCGAGTACGTTCAATGGCACTTATTCATCAAAAACTCTATGAGAATGATGATCTAAAGCATATTCCCTTCGATGACTATCTGAATGAATTGATTGGAGAAATAAAACTGTCATTCGGAGACTTAGCTAAAAACATAGAACTGGAAGTTGATGCAAAAGATGTATTCTTCG
>CAXBPM010000636.1:0-2235 GCA_963977345.1 uncultured Roseivirga sp. | reverse complement strand
TTAAGCCTTGTAAATAGCCTTCTTTAGGTAAAATACAACCCATATTCCCAGCAACTGGCTCAAGAATAATAGCTGCAATTTCATTCCCTACTTTGGAAAGTAATTCTTTTGCTTTTTCTAGGTCATTAAAAGGAAGCGTAAGTGTATCGGCAGCGGTGCCTTTGGTTACACCTGGACTATCAGGGGCGCCCATTGTCATGGCACCTGAGCCTGCTGCGATCAAAAATGAATCACCATGACCGTGGTAACAGCCTTCAAACTTTATAATCTTATCTCTTCCTGTATAGCCTCGTGCCAAACGCACAGCCGACATGGTAGCTTCAGTTCCAGAGTTCACCATCCTCACTTTTTCAATGGAAGGGAACATACTGCAAATCATTTCTGCCATTTCAATTTCAGCATTGGTGGGCGCACCAAAGGAAAGAGATGTCTTAACTGCATTTATAACAGCCGCTTCAATCTTCTCGTTGGCATGACCAAAGAGCATTGGCCCCCATGAATTGATCAGCTCAATAAAAGCATTATCATCTTCATCGTACATAAATGCCCCTTTCGCTCTTTTAATAAATAGCGGGTTTCCACCTACCGATTTAAAAGCACGAACTGGAGAGTTTACACCACCTGGAATAGATTTTTGAGCTTGGTCAAATAGCTTTTGACTGCGAGAAGTATTGAGCATCTGAAATTAATTATTTGATTGTTTTACTTTAGAATCCACCATCCTTAAAATCGGGGTGTATCTATTGTCATTGGACAGTTGATAACTGAAGTTCTCAGTCAATTCGCCCGGCACCATTTGCTTAGTTTTCAGTCCAAACTGGAAGTATTTTCCGTATTCAGACAACAGCCTTCCGTAAGTAACCATGATATCATAACCGATGTAAGCATCACCAAGTCTATCTTCCTTTTTAGGTACTGCAGAGAACTTCTTTAAAAAACGCTCTCTAAACTCCTTTACGGAAGGTTTTTCATAATCAATCCAGTTTGAACCTGTAAAAACAGCTTCTACCCTCTCTAATTGCTGAAAGGAGATTGATTGCTCTGAACTCAACCAACGTGATGAACCAACATAATAGATTGTATCCTCTCTCAAGTCGATGCCGCTAATTACACTGGCAGAAAGTGAAGGGATATCGGAGGCAATAAAGATATGGCCAATGCTATCGGGCATGATGCCTAATTGTTCATTCTTAAAATCATCCTTCGTATACTTTTCCCATTTCTTAACCCCAGCATCTAACAAAGAATCCATTTCGGCAATCATGTTAGCCCGTTTGGTAGAGTCCTTATCTACTTTGATTTTCTCTACCAACATTTGTTGGATTTTCACCGATTCGTTCGGTCTAATCATTTGATCGATCACCACATTGAAAGAATCCTTTTCTATGAGTTTTCTGTAGAGCTGCGCTCTAGGCTTATCCGCTTCGCTGGCATAGAAAATTGCCACATTCTTATTTTTGGTCAGGTGCTTTCGAGTATACTCCGCAGCACTAATGGCCAAAGATTCATTGCTAGGGTAGTATAAAAACGCAAATGGGTTATCAATCAAAATTTCACCATTGGAAGATAATGGGTTAATGAAATTGATTTTATTCTCCTTAGAAAACCTTACCACTTCACCAATTGGGCCTGGATAAGCTGGGCCAACAATTAAATCAAGCTCCTTTAGTTTTGGGTCGGCTAAAATAGCACGCGTAGCCGTTGCACTAGTTTTGGTATCGAAGGTCATCAAATTGATATTGATATTTTCTTCTGCCAATTTCTCCAAACCTAGTTTCATTCCCTGTAAGAACCGAACTGGCCAATCGTTCATCATGCGAACCAGATTGGCAGAATCACCATTGTATTGAAATGGGAAGAACAAACCAATGTTATAAACCTCCTTTTTAGGAGAAGCGTCTATTCCATCAATGTTTACCTTTGGGGTAATGTTGAAAGTGGTGATCAAACTATCAATCAAAACAAAGTTTCGATCCATCACATTCTCAGTGAGTAATGATGTTAATAAATTAGAGGCTATAATTGGGTCTGGATGACTTTGCAGCAAGGACTTAAGTCGATCTCTGTCCCTTTCTTTCGTCAAGTACTCTATTTTCAGTGCCGCAATTTCTTCCTTGAAATTGTCATCATCAATGGTTTCTAAATGATTCAGCCCATTTTCAAGTTCTCCATTTTCAAACGCAATTTTTGCTTGCCAAAAGTTAACCTCATTCGTAGACTCAGACCAATCTGGAT
>CAXBPM010000635.1:0-2236 GCA_963977345.1 uncultured Roseivirga sp. | reverse complement strand
AAGTGACCAATCAGGTTCGAATGAACAAACTACCCATAAATGTAATTATCGATGGTGCGAAAAAGCGTAACTTTTATGAGGAAGAACGCATTAGTACTGACTCTACATTTTTCGATTTCTTTCCACAAATTTTTATTGCAGGGGGACGGAAAGGAGCTTTGAAACAGCTTACAGATATTATTATTACAGAAAAGACTGCCCTTAGGCTATTTGGAACAACATCCGCCATTGGGAAAGAAGTTCTTACTAACGATAGGTATGAAAATAAGTATCATGTTACTGCGGTGGTGAAAGATCCTCCCCCTCATTCAAGTATTCAATTTAGTTGCCTTGTTTTGATGGACGAAAGCCGCAATAGTATTAGGTATCTAACATCAACCACATCATCTACATACATCAAAACACTACCTAATGAAAAGGCCGAATCTGTAGCCGAAACTATTAATAAAACCATTAAACCTTTGGTTCAAGGAGAGAAAATGAAAACCACCACTTTCCAGCTTTCCTCTTTTCAGCAAGCTAAATATGACAGGAAGGTAACCGACAACGTTATTACAGCAACTGACAAGCAGATGTACATTGTTTTTGCCATTGTAGCCATATTTATATTGGCCTTGGTTATGATCAATTACACCAATCTTTCTGCAGCGAGGGCTTTACAAAGAGGCCAAGAGGCAGGCTTAAGGAAGATAATAGGGGCTGGAAAACAAAGCTTCATTTACCAATTTGTAGTGGAATCCTTATTGTTCTGCTCTTTAGCACTTCTGCTTTCACTACTCATTGTGGCAATATGTCTCCCTTATTTTGAACAAACCATTGGCCACCAATTGATCTTCAACTATTGGTCAGATCCAAGGTTCTGGATTTCCATTTTCTCCACAACACTCCTAATAGCTATAGTTGCGGGGCTTTATCCTGCATTTTTGGTTTCACGCTTCAAATTTACGGAGTTTATCAAGGGCAACATTGCCAGCTCAACCAAGGGCTCCAGTCTAAGAAAAGGACTCGTTGTTTTTCAATTTGTTATAGCCATTGCTATGATTGTTTGTGCGACAGTTGTTCGCAACCAAGTCGACTTTATGACCAATCAAAAATTAAGCTATCAACCTGACCAAATCCTTGTGATTGACCGTGCTTTCACTTCAAACTTCGACCTTTTCAAAACAGAACTAAAAACAATACCAGAAGTCATTAATACCTCCATTACCACAAGCCCTCCAGGAGGAAATAACTACAGGGTGAGTAGTTCGAATTTCTCACTCGGGGAGGTTATTTATCAACACAATATTGATGATGACTATGCTGAAATGCTCGGTTTAGAGTTTCTAAGTGGAGAGAATTTTGACCTAAAAAAACCTTCTGAAAATGATGGCCAAGTAATCATCAATGAAACCTTGGCTAAACTCATCGAAACAACCAACCCTCTCAACTTGGAAGAACCCTTGAAAGGCTCATATTTATTAACGCTTGAGCGTGTGAAAATCAAGGGCGTAGTAAAAAATCTGCATCTTCAATCCCTTCATGAAAGCATAAAACCTATGTTGTTTGCTTATGAGTCTTTTAATGGTTTAAATGTAGGTTTCGCCTTAATAAAACTAAAAACTGATAATGTTCAACAAACAATCGCTGACATTGAGAAGGCATGGGATATGCATATTCCAGACAACCCCTTCGGGTATCAATTTTTAGATACTCGATTCGACAATCTTTATTCCTCGGAAATTAGACTAGGGAAAACCTTCGGGATATTCACCACCATTGCTATCCTCATTTCGTGTTTGGGCCTTTACGGCTTGGTTACATTTATGGTGCAATCAAAAATCAAAGAAGTTGGCGTAAGAAAAGTGCTGGGCGCGAGTGTTCTCCAAATAATTCACCTTTTCAATAAGCAGATCTATAGGCTGATAGTTCTTGCAGGTTTAGTTGCCGTGCCCCTCGCCTACTTTGTTATGAACAGATGGCTGAACGACTTTGCCTACCATGTTGAAGTGTCCTTTCTCGCAACAGTGCTCATTGTCATTGGTACTTTTATACTCGCTTCATTGACCGTCTTCGCTAGGTCCATTAAAACCGCAACAGCAAATCCAGTAGATGCATTAAGGAGCGAGTAATAAATCATTCTATATTTAAACAAGAAACCAGTCACTCTTTCGAGTGACTGGTTTAGTTTTTTAGTGGGACATACTGCTCCGAAACTTCGGGGCGAACCAGTGACATTTATATTAGTCACATTTGT
>CAXBPM010000634.1:0-2247 GCA_963977345.1 uncultured Roseivirga sp. | reverse complement strand
CCTTCCTCAATCAATACTTTTGTTTCTTTCCCTTCTTCTTTCTCTAGGGTTTCTACTTCTCCTTTTTGGGCGTGATTAGATGAGTCGATTGAGAAAACACAGCAAATTGGAAAGTGATCAGAGCCAATGTGCTCTAAAACACTTAGTTCTTTCAGAAAGATAGTTGGACAGTGAAAGACTAGATCCAAAGGCGCACGAAAAAACCAATACTTCGCATGGTAAGAAGCTAGAATACCTCGTCCGATTCTTCCATCAATTAGCCCGCTGTTTTTGCGAAATAAATCAGCGATTTTGGACCAGGCCACTGTATTGAAGTCGCCAATGACAAGTGTAGGCTTCTTAATTTCTTTCACACGCTTTGCAATACACAACAAGTCGCCATCACGTTCTTTCGAAGTGTCTTCTTCCGTTGGGCTTGGGGGAGGTGGGTGTACACAAAAAAGAACAAAACCCTCCCCGTCTTTGGTTTTAAAATGGGCTTCAATACTCGGGAGATCGTCCGCAACAAAGTAATGCGTAGTAATTTTTTGGAAAGGAATTCTAGCATATAAATGCATGCCGTAAGTATTTTCCAATGTTACTTTTTCGGTATAGGGGTAATCAACTTCCAAATCACGCATGGCAAGCTCCCAGTCCTCATTGCTTTCAATGGTGACGAAAATGTCAGGCTTTTCTTTTCGAATAAAGTCTTTAAACCTGTCAAACTCTTGATTGAACTGATAAATATTGGTGGAGATGACTTTGAGGGCTGTTAGTCCCATTGCTCCTTTATTATGGCTTTTGTGAAATTTCGTGAAACGAGATAAAAGGTAGGCGTGATAAGTAATTAGGCCGATTTGAACTAGGGCTATCAGCCAAACCCAAACATTCTTTTCCGCGAAAATGAAAAGCCCAATGCTTGCTATGATTTGAAAAATGAGCAGCTGTATTTTAATGAACTCAGGAACGCGAAAAACCCAATGCTGATTGTTGAAAAAGGGCAACAGGCTTAAGGAAACAAGCAGTAAGGATAGAATTAGGAAAAAAAAACTCACCACATAATCTAGGTTATAATTGTCATAGGTTTGGTGAAAACAAGGTCAGTTAGGCTCCCAAAGCTCAATTTTATTGCCTTCTGCATCTAGGATATGTATAAACTTTCCGAAGTCATAAGTAGCCATGCTATCAAGAATGGTTACTCCATTTTCTTGGAGTTTTATTATGAGTGCTTCTATATTCTGAACTTGGTAATTGATCATAAAATCCTTTTTGGATGGAGAAAAATATTCATCTCCTTTTTTGAAAGGCTTCCATTGAAGAGAGTTTACCTCGTCAGGCTTGTTAAGGTTTCTCGACTCAAAACTTGCAGAACCCCATTCATTGGCCTCAATTCCTAAGTTTTTCGCATACCATTCTTTCGTTTCTTCTGGATTGTCTGAATAAAAGAATATACCCCCAATTCCCGTCACCTTTGGTGTAGTATCAATATTGTCTGTTTGGTTTTTTGCGTCTTCCATTTTTGTTGTTTCGTTAGTTGTCGAGTTGCAACTTGTAATCAGGGCTACAATCGATATGGTTATGATAAGTCTGTTCATTTTGTTCTTCAAAACATGTTCTAAATATACCCCATCACTTTATAAGTGGCCAAGCCCACCCATTCTTTAAAAAGGGTTTCCCACTTTTTGATGGATTCTGCTTTGGGAATAAAAACATCATCGAAGTTGAGGCTTGGTCTATCTGTATAATAGCCAGCTGGGAATTCGTCAAACTCAACGCCTTGCTTGGCTAGACAAAGTGCAGAACGCTTCATATGAAAGGCGGAAGTAATCAGCAAATACTTTTGATTTGGGAAATCACGCTTTAATATTTTAGCAGATTCCACTGCATTCTCGTAGGTATTTACTGCATTAGGTTCCACCGTGATTACTGAATCAGGAACGCCCGCCATTACCAAAAAACTCTTGAGCCTTTCTGCTGCAATACTCATTTCTATCTGTTGGAAACCCAAACCACCACTTACAATAATGTGTTTCAGTTTTCCTTCTTTATAAAGTTGAAGCGTATGGGTGATTCTATCAGCTCCTCGGTCAAAATAAACCCTGTCTTTTGGACTCTTGCTACCTTTAGTTACACCAGAAAAAACTATCCCCACATCATACACACCCACTTCATTCATGGGAGTGGGGGCAGGTTCCCATAAAAGCATAGCCCTGTTACTGATGTATTGGTTTGAAAGGAAAATCAATAAAACTAGTGGGAGTACAAAGA
>CAXBPM010000633.1:0-2251 GCA_963977345.1 uncultured Roseivirga sp. | reverse complement strand
AAGAAGAGTAAAGCTTGAATATGCAGCACAAGCATTAGCCTTTTAAATGGGTTGAGCAAAACCAAATAGGATAACCAGCTATTGTTTGGCAGCCTTTTAACGGTGAAAACAAAGCTTAGCGTTTTAGCAGCATAGAGCAGCCAAAGCGCTAAAACCACCAAATAATAGAAGGGCTTGATAGCTAAAAATGACGTAAGGTCAACGTGCTGTGCCGTTTTGAGAAAACCGAAAACCAAGCCCAGCGCCACCAAAAAGAAGCCTGTATTGGCTTTGTAAAACTCTTTCACCAAAGCCCTCACCAATACCTTTTTTACTGCCTTCATGATTCGGGAGTCAGTGCGCTATTTTCCACTTTGTAAGTATGGGAAGCTTTGATCAACGAATTATCGAAATCCTGATGCGTAGAAAAGAGAAATGAAATGTCTTTTGCACGCGATTCCACAATCATTTTACTCACCAATTGTTGCGCCTCAACATCCAAAGTAATTAAAGGTTCATCTAGAATAATCCATTCGGGTTCCCCCAAAAAAGCCAAAACGATGGACAGCTTCTTGGTCATTCCGCTGGAATAAGTGCCGCAAGGTTGCTCGGCATAGGCATCTACCGAAAGCTGTTGGGTCAAGAGTTCTGCTTGGCCGGCTGGTGCCTTCTTGAGTTTAGCGAAAAACTTGATCAGATCATTCCCCGTCAGAAACTCAGGGAAAAGGGGTTCTGACTGGCTGTAGTTTACCTTGAGTTTATAAGCTTGTGGCGATTTTCTCAAATCAATTTCTCCTAAACCGATTTCCCCTTTGAAAGGAGAAAGGCCAGCCAAACAATTAAAAAGTGTGGATTTCCCTGATCCATTTTTTCCTTTGATCCAGTGGATGCCTTTCTCGAAAGTCAGTTCAGGGATTTCCAAGATCAACTGCTTGCCAAACGACTTTAGAAAATTATGGAGTGAGAGCATAGACATTCAGAATACGAAGATTCTATCAAAAGGATGTAGCAAGATCTAACCGAACGGTCATCACGCCTGCCTATCATGGGAATTCCTTGCTGAACCTCTTTTTTCAATTGAATGGAAAGAGGCTAGCGCAATAATGTTTGTTTATATGCCTTCCGTAAGAAGCTAAGTCATGCTGTAAGTTCCGAAGCTTCGGAACTTCAGTAACACAAGTAAGGTTTTGTCTTGTGAAACGTGAAAAGACCTCTACGAGGTGACTGTCATAGTGAGCTGGTTTTTTTACCGCAAAGTCCTCGAAGTTTCGCTAAGCCAACAATTTACAAGTCACTCGGCAAAGCCAAGCGACTGTGGGGGATATTATGAAAGCGAGACTAATTTGGAATGTAATTTTTAAGCACCGAAATTATTCCTTCGGCCTCTTCTTGCGATATCTGTTTTCCAATTATTTCAGTTCGTTTTCCATATTTGAATTGAACATTGACGTTTGAAAATCCAAACATGGCCGTTCCAGAAGCACTGGGGTCATTACGCGAATCATAAATTTTTAATTCAGTGATATTGGTCATGATGTATTCTTTGCTCTGCTTTAGTTTACCTACATGTTTATTCAGCTTAAGGTATTTGTCATGAATTTCGGCTGTTTCATGACCTAGGGTTGCCCAATAAAAGCCAAAGAAAGTTCTGTAAGTCCCCCACAGGAATAGTACAAAGACAACAATAAAGAATGGATGAATAGCTCCAGTAACAACTTGTTCCATGAGCATACCCAACAGAACTAAAATCCCAAGCATGGGAAAAGTCAGTAGAATTGCGATGAGTACTTCTTTACGCTCAGGACGAATCGTTAATTCAATAAAGCCTTCTTTCTTATCAAGCTGAATACTCATATTGACTAAAAAATTAAGGCCGTTCTTTAAGTCAGGGAACTGAACGGGTTCACCGCCTTGCAAAATGGATTGTTCTGAAAGCGCAGTAACTGCCATCCAAGCAGCACCATCATACACATCAATTGGCATTGGCGCATCTCTTTTTAGGGCTTCAATAAAGGCATGGAATACAAAGAAGTCCATACCGCCATGGCCAGCACCAGAAGCTTTTTCACCATACTTTTTCCAAAGTGGATGATCGTATTTCTCCATCATCTCTTTGTCAGACTGCCACTGATGCGCTCGGCCTTGTCCTTCTACATAAAGTGATTTATTGATGTCCATCCAAAGCCCTTTGGTGCCCTGAAAGCGGAAACCCAAAGAATAGGGTCTTGGAAGGTTAGTGTCGTGTGTAAGGTTGATGGTTTCTCCATTTATC
>CAXBPM010000632.1:0-2260 GCA_963977345.1 uncultured Roseivirga sp. | reverse complement strand
TAAAAAGAACGACCCTGCGATTAAAATCATTAAGAAATAAGCTTATTTCTAATACCATAAAAAAAGCGACTAGTGATAGTCGCTTTTTTTATATCCATGCCTCCTTGAGTTATTCGTGTATTGGTTATTGGTTAAGAGTGGGCTTCTGACTTCCTACTCTCCTACTCCTTCCTCAACACTTCAACCGGATTTGTTTTGCTGAATTGAAGCATTTTAAAGCCGATGACTACGAATAGCAGTACAATCATAAAGACTCCTGCGATTCTTTTTAGGTTAGTAAAGGCTGATTTTATAGAGTTCCGTAACATAGCGTATTGGTTTATTAGTTAATTGGGCGTTGGCCAACTCAAACTATTGACCAATGTCTATTGACTGACTTATTCATCCTTCAATATCTCTACAGGGTTAATTAGGTAAGCTTTTATGCTGTGAATGGAAACAGTAATGAAAATCACAATGGAGGCAACGGCAATAGCTCCGAAGATCAGGAAAACAGGCATTTCAATTCGATAAGCAAAAGAACTAAGCCAATTGTCCATCCAATACACCACTACGGGTACAGCAATAGCCACCGCAATCAGTAGTTTCCAAACGCTTGATACATTCAGTGTTTTCTGAATACTCAAGAAGCCCGCCCCCAGCACTTTGCGAATGCCCATTTCCTTCAACCTACGTTTTACCGAATAACCTGCAATACCGAACAAGCCAATAAAAGCCACCAAAGCGGCAATCACTGTAAATGTGTTCAGCATGGTAATCATCACGTTTTCTTGTTTGTACTGGGAGTTAATTTGGTCTTCTAGAAAGAAGAAACTGGCCTCTTTACCATCTGTCAATTCTTTATGAATATTCTTTATCTCCTCCATGGTTGAAGCCAATTCTTGACCATTAAGCTTTAATACAAGCAATGAATAGGCTCCTTTTTTTAAGGGTTCAAATAACGTGGCTTCAACGGGTTCCTTTTTAGACACAAAGTGAAAATCCTTTACAACACCCACAATCCTTAAGTCCTCCTGATTTCGTCTTATTGTTTTCCCAATTGCGGAACCTTCAAAGTCAAGTTTCTGAACAGCTGTTTCATTTACCATCACTATCTTGGATGAGTCTGTGTCTTCGAAAACAAAATTTCTACCCTCAACCAAAGTCATTCCTAAGGTTTCAAGATAATTTTCATCAATATCAAAATTGTGAAATCTAAAGTCATAATCGTTGAACTGCCCCCATCCTGATGCTCTACTTGGTATTGAGCTTGCTAGGCTGGCCGACTTGATTCCTGAAAGAGATTGAACCTCATTGATAAATACCTCGCCACTCACTTTTCCCATCAAGTTCAAAACCAGTTGTTGGTCTTTATCAAAACCAAGATTCTCATTCTGCATAAATTGCATCTGACGATTGGCCGTAAACGAAACACAAATGAGCACGATGAAAACTACGATTTGGAAAATACTAACCGCACCTATTAGTCTCTTTGTTGAAAAATTACTCGATGTGTTTTTAAAAATCTTTACCACATTTAGTCGTGTGCTTAAATAGGCCGGGTAAAGAGAACACAGACAGGCAATAATCAAAGAAAACACTAAGCCTTTAACCAGAAAGCCTGGCTGTCCCAAAACACTGATGGCTAAACTTCTCTCTATAAGATTTTCTAATTGAGGGAGTAATAACTCAACCAAAATAATTGATGCCAAGAAGCTGAAAAACACCTGAATGACAGACTCAATCAAAAATTGAGTATAGAGCTCTTTATTCCTGGCACCCGACACTTTCCTTACGCCAATTTCTTTAGTTCTCTCAATAGATTGAGAAAGCGCAAGGCTAACATAATTAAACACAGAGCAAATGAGTATGAATGCCGCAACAAGCGTGAAAATAAAAATGTATTGACGATCTGTCTTTTCAGTTACTCGTCCTGTTACATCTAATGAAAAATGCACCTCGGCTAATGGTTGTAGTGTCGCACGTCTAGTTTCACTCATTTTATTAGCCTTATAAAGATCATTAAGCTTTGATTCTACCTCCTCTATTTGAGCTTCTTTATTGAGCAAAAAGTAAGTTTGGTCTCCATAACTTGCCCTCCACTGGTTAAAGCCGTTCTCTCCTCTCCAAGCATTCACAGTGGTGTGTAATGCAATTATTTCCGCTTTAATCGAAGTGGTATTTGGTAGGTCTTTGTACACCCCGTCAATGATCAAATCAACACGACCCACTTTAACCACCTTGCCCATTGCCTCGTTAGCATTACCAAAATAATGAATGG
>CAXBPM010000631.1:0-2260 GCA_963977345.1 uncultured Roseivirga sp. | reverse complement strand
AGTTCGCCAAGGCCCATTACCCCTACTCGGAGTTTATTATAGGTAATGCGTTCCCAATGTGAATTTTGTTGGTTCTGCTGAAGCAGTCTGAAACTTCTTTGATGCATGATTACGCCCATCATCACGTAATTGGCCATGTCCGTAGTTAAGTTCGGGTCCACAATTCTGGTGATGGGAATGTTTTCTGGAACTTGGGGATCCGTCATTAAATGATCTACTCCCGCACCAAGCGAGCTAATCCATTTTAGGTTGGGGAGTTCTTTAATCACACCTTCGGCCAAAGGTTTCCAAACAAAAAGTGCTTCTACCTTGCTTAAGTCTTCTTCTGTGGGCCAAACATGAATTTTACCTACATGTTCCGACTGGCTTAATCCTTCAATCCATGCTTTTGGATCCCATACTGAAGTTGAAAGTAGAATTTCTATTTTTTGCTTACCCATTTTGAATCTTTGATCTATTGCCTTACAGTGTTTTCAGCCCCGAAGTTAGTGCTTTGATCAATTAATTAACCATAACTTTAACCTAGTTACCTTCGTAAAAGCACTTCGTTAATTGCACGGAATGAAATCCTGATGACCAAAAGCACTTTAATTCTTGTTTGATCCTTATTAATAGTGAACCTAAAACAAGAAATTCAGTTTAGTGTACTGAATCAAAAATTCGATTTTAAAAATTTAAAGCTAAATTTATACCTATGAAAAGAACATTGACCCTATTTTTAATGCTTGGCCTTTTTGCTTTTACTCAAAACGCCTTTGCTCAAAAACCAGCTGCTAGCCCATTGGTTACAGTAAAACAAATGATTGGAACCACAGAAATGGAATTGGTATACAGCCGTCCTAGCCTTGCTGGCAGGGATGCAAATGAACTAGTAAATACACTTAATAAGGGTGTGTGGCGTACGGGAGCTAACACAAATACCATTATTGCTTTTGACAAAGATGTGACCTTAGGTGGAAAAGCACTAAAAGCCGGTCGCTATGCATTATGGACAGTACCTGGTGATAAGGAATGGAAAGTGATTATTAGCAGTATTACAGATAAATGGGGAACATCCTATGACAACTCTGGTGACGTAATGAGCTTTACTGCTTCTGTAAGCAAGACTTCAAACAACGTTGAGACTTTCGTAATCAACCTTACTGATTTTGATAAAAAATCAATGGACAAAGGAAATATCGAATTGGCTTGGGGAAATCTTTCTGTGAAATTCCCAGTGAAAGTGAATAACTAAATCACACCAAAAAAGTATAAGAGAAGGTCGGCCATTGAGGTTCGACCTTTTTTTATACCCTGTTGAACTTAATTAAGGGAAAACGGATTGCTCAACTGTTACACAGTAATCATTTATATTTGAACCGAACAAACACAAATCACATGAGAAAATATTCATTCGCCCTAGCTGCTCTTTTGATCAGCGCAATGGCCATAGCCCAGATTAAAATGCCCCCAGCAAGTCCTACTTTCGAGTTAAAAGGCACCGTTGGATTGGCAGATGTTAAAGTAGTATACTCAAGACCTAGCGCCCGTGGCCGACAAGTGGCTGGTGTATTAATTCCTTATAACGAAGTATGGAGAACTGGTGCTAATGCTTCTACTAAAATCACTTTCAGCGAAAGCGTAAAATTGAATGGCAACCCAGTACCTGCCGGTACTTATGCCCTTTACACTCAGTTTACGGAAGATGTTGCTACTATTATTTTAAGCAAAAACCTTACATGGTGGGGCGCCATTGGCTACGAAGCCAAAGACGACCTTTTAAGATTTGACGTACCGGTGAAACACCCAAGCAGTATGTACGAAACCTTTACCATTAGCTTTTCAGATTTCACCATGAACTCTGCCAACTTTAACATGAAATGGGAACATACAAAAGCAATGTTCACCATCGAATCAGATGTAGACAGCAAAGTAATGGCTGACATCAAAGCCCAAGTAATCGATAAAACCCCATCTGATGCTGGCGTATACTTCCAAGCCGCTGGATATTACTATGACACTAACCGCGATGCTAAATTGGCACTAGAATGGGCAAACAAAGCCATTGCTGGCAGTAGTGAAGAGCAATATTGGGTTATTCACCTTAAGGCTAAATTACAAGCCAAACTGGGAATGAACAAAGAAGCAATTGCTTCTGCACAAAAATCAATGGCACTGGCAAAAGCTGGAGAAAACCCTGATTATGTGAGATTGAATGAGAAGCTCATCGCTTCATTGAAATAAGCTCACAAAACCAAAGAATACAGAAAGAGGTTGCCAT
>CAXBPM010000630.1:0-2264 GCA_963977345.1 uncultured Roseivirga sp. | reverse complement strand
TTCACGTACGGTTCTGTGAGAGGCTTTGGGGGCGGTTCCCATTGCCTACTCGACCTCCAAACCGGCGCGTGAGCCGAGCGTTAGCCCAAAATAGGAGGAGATTGAGAAAATATGGATGATCACCAACCAATAGGCTCAGTTTCTTTTTTCGTAAACGATCCAAAAGAACATCGACTAACCGATGAGGATATCAGGGCAATAGAGTCATTTGTTGTCGCCGCGTTTGAGACTTCGATCAAGAATGCTAGATTTAGTAATCAAGTCACCATTACGGGAGTCGTATCGCAAAGGGGTTGTGTCGTAGTAACGATAAGTTTGGCTGCGGTTTTTTTCGGGGTCACAACGTTCTTGAAAGATTACGAGAAAATTCGGAGCGGCACCATCCAACTGGCAAAGGACTTGAACGGTCTTGGAGTTAAGCTGGCAAACTGGAAAAAGGAACATAAGGTCTGGTTCTACCGTAGTGATGAGCCTGAGTCGGAAACTTCCGACAAGAAAAGGAAGCGAAAATCAAAGAAGATGGGCTAACAAGGCGCTCAACACACTCGCTTTGCTCGTTGGGACGTCTGGCACTCAAGGAAAATATGAGCTTCCCCAAATATAATCAGACTAATTCTCAAGAAAGGTTAGGAGTAAATGCTGTAGCTGAAGCTATGGCGAAAATTGGCCAGATTTGGCGTGAAACTCCAATGACTGACGTTGGGATTGATGGTCAGATTGAATATGTTAGTCCTGAAGGGTTCGCAACTGGAAGGATGATTGCTGTTCAAATAAAGTCAGGGCCATCATTTCTTAAAGAGAGCAAAGGAGATTGGGTTTTCCACCCAGAGGAGAAACACCGATTTTACTGGGAAAGATTCCCATTGCCTGTCCTTATAATTATTCACAATCCAGATACCAACTTAAGTTACTGGCAAGATGCTCGTCAGGCTTTAAGGGTTGCCAAGCCATCAGATGCAAAGGGCATTAGTATACCCAAGTCAAATGTCCTACAAGCTACCAGCGCTCAAACTCTCTTTGAAGGGTTTGCGGTGATAGATCAAGATTTCATGTCAGTCGAAGAAGTTTTGGACTATTTGATTAGGACGAAAAGCGACAACGCATCATTTCCTGTTTCCTATCTAAACCTATTCTGTTCAGGCCTAACTAATATCTGTCGCTCTTTATACTTTGGCATGGATGTAGCGATGACCGTAGCAGAAGTTGAATTGCATAATCAAAAATCACCCTTCGGGGTCGGAGTGGGTGATTCTGAGCAGAACTTCCTGTTTGATTATATAAAATTCATCGTACACCAGCGTATAGCTGATGTTGATTTCTCGGATTGCATGATTGATTGGTATGATCGCGAAATGCAGCCATCATTTATGGCGCCACTGACCTCTAGAGGTAAAGAATTAGTTCGGCTTATACATGATTTAGAAGGTAAGTTGAAGTCCGAAGGGAAAATACAAGACACTGGGAACTTGCATGCCGCACAAGAGGGGTTTGTGCAGTTCTTATTTACCCCAAGCGAGATACAGAGAATTGAACTTACAAACAAAGTACAGAGTGAGTACTTAAAAAATGCCTAATACGCTGTTAGCAGATAGAGATATCCATGAGCTTAGTTTCAATAGTTGCCCGAAACACTTGGATTTCAATTATGACCGACGGTCGTTGCACCAGCGGCAATGAGATAATCTCAGAAGATCATCAGAAATTTGTTCTGCTATCAGAAAATAGATTTATTGCTTACGGGGGCGACAAAGATAGATGCGAACTGGTGGTTCGTGCAATGCAAGAGCTTGGCCATGTTCAGCGTGAATTGGAAGATTCAGCGAGGCACATGGCAGGTCTGATTCAGAATATTGGTCAACGAGGCTTTGAACTGTTCATGGCTACTGGTGGTTTTGGGCCAATTGGTGCGGAAGTGTACGGATTTTCAACGAAATCCCACCAACCAACTATCCTCAAACCTAATTCTGACGAACTACGCTTTGTGTTGTTAAGTAGTGATAACGTGTGCGAGCAAGATTTGAACACAGAGCTCGTCAAACTCATAAAGAAGTACGGGGATACGAATCCAGCCGAGGTTCAGAAAGCTCAGGTTGATCTCAACTCCTGGGTTGCACAGGTTGACCGTACTGTGAACACAACAATATTTAGCCGCATTCTTCGTGCGTCCACATGAAACCTGCTAACCAGTGCATTAAATTCGTTCCGGCCCGATGGGCCTCCACCGGACGGCTTTTTCTCCGCTTCGCTGCGTAAAAGCCGCCGTT
>CAXBPM010000629.1:0-2267 GCA_963977345.1 uncultured Roseivirga sp. | reverse complement strand
AGAATAGTTAATTGAGTCTCGCCCCACTTTACATCTGTTTTCCCCAGTACTTAATCCAGCAGGGTTTGCTGGCTTTGGCCAATAATAGTGGGCACTATAGTGATGTTAGGGTGTTCAGGCATACGGCAGAACTAAAGGAATCGATTGGAAGTCATACCAAAGAAACCGTAATCTTAGACTACCTCAATGAAGATGAAAATTTCGTGCATGAACTTAATCGTTGGATTCAGGCGCACCCTAATTTGAATGTGCTTGTAATCACTGATGATCTAGATAGCAACCGAATTCGGAGTGTACTGAAAATGGGAGTGAATGGTTTCTTAACCAAATCTTGCAGCGAAGCCGAAATCCTAGAAGCTATTAGCGCTATTAAAAATGGCAAGACGTTTTTCTGCAACAGGGTGTTGAAGGCCTTAGTAGATGACGGCAATGAATATTTTGAACTTTCGGAAAGAGAAAAGGAAGTAGTGAAACTTATCGCGGTCGGTAATTCGTCATCAGAAATAGCTGAAACGCTCATTATCAGTATTCATACGGTAAACTCACACCGTAAAAACATACTCAAAAAACTAAAACTCAAATCCCCTACGGAGCTCATCATCTTTGCAGCCGAACAAGGCTGGGTGAGTTTAGAAAGAAAGTGAATCACTAATGCTAGTGATTATTTTCCCTAGCATTAGCGATTGTTCGTCAGCTTAAAACCCAGCTACCTTTGTGTTATTAAGAATTAATCTAAATAACACTCGTGCGCAGCGCATTTACCTTTATATTCATCCTCATTTGTCCAGCCGTTTTTGGCCAAGAGATCACGGTTACAGACCAAAATACAGGTACTCCCATCGAAGGGGTGGCCTTTATGTTTCAGCCTATCAATGGAGGTTATAGTGGTCATGTGATATCTGACAATCAAGGGCATGTAAACCTTAAGGCAGTTGACTTTCCTATCGTCATAAAAACCCAGCATGTCGGATATGAGCCTTTTTCTGACACCTTAAAGATTTCAAAGGATTACTTGATTCGGTTGGTGTCTAAGAATGTTCAACTCGATGACTTTATTGTTACGGGACAGTTCAATCCGCAATCCGCAGAGCAATCGGTTTTCACTGTGAAGGTGATTGACCAAGAAGAGATAAAAGCACGAGGTGCTGTTAATCTATCCGAAGCGCTTTCCAGCACTTTGAACATTCGGTCTTCGCAGGATTTGGCCATCGGAAGCTCTGGAATTAGCATGCAGGGAATTTCTGGTCAGAACGTAAAGATCCTGTTGGATGGAATTCCGCTAGTCAACCGAAACGGAAATGGAAACGCAGCCGACCTTTCGCAAATCAACCTGAATAACATTGAAAGGATTGAGATTGTGGAAGGCCCAATGGCGGTGAATTATGGTGCGAATGCTTTGGCAGGAGTAATCAATCTTATTTCCTATAAAGACGCAGAAAACACCACTGAAATTTCAGTCGGCTTGCAAGAGGAAACGGTAGGTTCAGAGTTCGGTACAGGAGAAGGGAAGCATATTCAAAGTATAGATGTAAAACAGCAGATTGCCAACCAATGGTTTGGGCAAATCGGTGTATTGCACAACGACTTCAAGGGCTTTCAGGGAAACCAAATTGGCAGACCAAAGGAATGGAACCCTAAGGAGCAATATCAGGCCAATGCCTTAATCAGGTTTAGGCCTAAGAATCACTCCATTTACTACCGACTTGATTTCTTGGATGAGACGATCAATGACCTCGGTAAGTCTAACAATAATTATTTACCCTCGGGAGAAAATCAGCCTTTCGCTATTGATGAAAAGTACTTGACTCAGCGTGCTATTCATCATATTCAAGCGGAAGGCAAACTCCCTTTTTTGAACCGATACAATGCTTTTGCCTCTTATTCTGACTTTGAAAGAGTAAAATCCAAGCTATCTAAAAACTTGGTTACTGGTGAAGAACGATTAACCACTGCCGATGGCGACCAAGACGTGAGCACTTATAAAGTGTGGGAGTTTGGCGGCACTGGATACTTCGCGTTTTCTGATAAGCTCGACCTGCAAACGGGTTATAATCTAAGTTTCGAAAAAGTAGGCGGTGGTAGAATTCAGGAAGGCGAACAAGAGATCAATGATATCGCCATTTACGGTTCATTAGAGTGGAAGGTAGTCGATAATATTCTTGTCCGCCCGGGGCTGCGTTTGGCCACCAATAGCACTTTCGGAACGCAGCTCATTCCTTCGGTACAAATCAAGAAATCTTTCGAAGGGAATGCAGATTTGAGACTCT
>CAXBPM010000628.1:0-2273 GCA_963977345.1 uncultured Roseivirga sp. | reverse complement strand
CAAATATGCTCTCTAAAGAATCTCAAAATCAATTACGCAGCAGATTATTTCAACATTTAGATGGTATTGGCACAGCCCCAACCGCCTATGTGTTAAAAGAGAAAGGAGTACTTCAATACCTTCTAGAGCATAAAGAAGCATCACTGGAAAAACTCACCCAAGAGTTCAAAGCAAACGAAGGTTATTTGAATGTTGGGCTTCGGCTTTTGGCTTCCCAAGGCTGGTTAACCCAAACGGTAGACAACGCCAAAGATGAGATCACTTTCGCCATAACGGACAAAGGCGTTTTAGCATTCCCTTATATAGACCTCTACAAAGAAGTGGTTCAGCTTTTGAAGTTTTCAGAGAACTTTCATCCTAGAAAGTTTGAGGTGGAACCGTTCCGGTTGCTCGAGAAGATTTTTGAGAATTTTAAGGAAAATTACGGCATCAGCTTTTCTGATAACGCAATAGAAAAAGCTGTTCAAGAACAGATTATAGCTCATATTGAAGGTATTTTGATCGGGCCAAGTATTGTGCATATGAGCATGAACGGTATGTTCCATAAGTACTTTATGGAAGCAAAATTTAGACCTGAAGAATTTCATAAAGACACCAAAAACTTTAAGAAGCTCCTCGACATTTTCACCCATTTAGGCTGGTTTACAGAAATCAATGGTAATTACGAATTCACCGAAACGGGCCTTTTCTATGCCAAAAGGGCAAGCGCCTATGGCGTTACCGTATCCTACATCCCTACTTTCAGAAAGTTAGAAGACTTGATTTTCGGTAACCCAAAAGTGCTTAAAGAAACCAAACCAGGTGAACCCGAAAACCATGTGGACCGTGCCATGAATGTATGGGGAAGTGGTGGTGCGCATTCAGGCTACTTCAAAGTCGTTGACGAAATCATTGTTGAGCTATTTAACAAGCCGATTGAGCAGCAGCCGAAAGGGATTTTAGATATGGGCTGTGGAAATGGCGCCTTCCTTCAGCACCTATTTGATGTAATTGAGCAACAAACCCTCAGGGGTAAAATGCTTGATGAACACCCGCTAATTCTAGTTGGGGTAGATTATAATGAAGCGGCATTAAAAATCACCAAGTCCAATCTAATTCAGGCGGATATTTGGGCAAAAGTAATTTGGGGAGATATTGGTCAACCGGCATTATTGGCCAAAGACCTAAAAGAAAATTACGGGGTTGAACTTGGCGAACTTTTGAATGTAAGAACATTCTTAGACCACAATAGAATTTGGGAAATGCCAACCCACATCAACAAAGACAGGGTAAGCAACTCGACAGGAGCTTTCGCTTTTGAAGGAAAACGCATCAACAATAATTTGGTGGAAGACTCACTTTTAGAGCACTTTACCAAATGGACACCTTATGTAGAAAGGTTTGGTTTACTATTGATCGAGCTACACACCGTTGCACCTGACTTGGTGGCTAAAAACTTAGGCAGGACTTCTGCCACAGCCTATGATGCCACACATGGTTTTTCTGACCAATACATCGTTGAGGTTGATGTATTTGTTAAAATATTAGCCGAGGCTGGTTTATACCAAGACCCAACTAAATTCAGGAAATTCCCGAACTCCGACTTGGCAACAGTAACAGTAAATCTTTTTAAAGGGGAATAGTAAAGCCACAGCTCTTATATCGATGAATCATAAGTCAGGATGGGGGTCTGCCTTTGTGGGTGTTATCACCCACAAACCACAATTAAATACAGTACGGTTTCTTGAAGATTTATTGAATTTGCCACCTAGCCTCATCTGCTTGTTGGAGACAACTCCAACAAGGGCAGGAGATTACTTTTGGGGACAGTATTATATTGAATCAGACACTGATTTCCTCACATAGATCCAATCCTTTCCTCCCGAGTACATCACTTCTCTTTCAAGGGTAAATCCGTTTTTCAAATAGAATTTGGCAAGCCCAGCATCATCAATCGAGAGCCAAAATGGGTTTTGAGGGGACATTTCAAAAATTGAGTTCAACCAAAAATCACCGAGGTTTCTCCCTCTATGTTTCTCAGCTATCCAGAGGTAACCAATGTATAAATATCCATTATCGAAATAGTATTCGGCTACTGGGGGATAATTGTCGGTTTCTGAGGTATGAGCAGAAAAAACCAAGCCTCCACCAATCAGCTCTTCACCCTGCTTAATCCCATATACTTTAACCGCAGGCGCAAACTCTTCCCAGTTAGACTCCAATTCTGACTTCCAATCAGCAGGAAGCAATTCTAAAAACTGTTCAGGAACATCAGAAATATCAATGATTTCTGC
>CAXBPM010000627.1:0-2281 GCA_963977345.1 uncultured Roseivirga sp. | reverse complement strand
GAAATCTACATTACCCTCATACAAGAAGCTTTAGACAATGGTTTGCAGGTACTTTACCTGCTTCCCGAAATTGCTTTAACCGCTCAGATTGTCAATCGCCTAAAAGTGGTCTTTGGTGACCGAATGGGCGTTTATCATTCCAAATTCTCAGACAATGAGCGTGTGGAAGTTTGGATGGGTTTATTGGATGGCCGTTTCGACTTCATCGTGGGTGTAAGAAGTGCCATTTTCTTACCCTTTGCTGATTTAGGTTTGATCATTGTGGACGAAGAGCATGAAAACTCTTATAAGCAATATGATCCAGCCCCTCGTTATCATGCCCGTGATGTAGCCCTTTTCCTCGCACATAAGCACGGAGGTAAAACCATTTTAGGTTCTGCCACCCCTTCCGTTGAATCCTTCTACAATGCCAAAATAGGCAAATATGGATTGGTGACCATCAACAGCCGTTATGGCGATGCGCAATTACCTCAAATGGTTTTCGCAGATATCAGAACTGAAAAGAAACGCAAAACAGCCACTGGAAACTTCTCTTCCGTACTTATTGAAGCTTTGGGCGGAATACTGGAGAAGAAAGAGCAAGCCATTGTGTTTCAGAACCGCAGAGGCTATTCAAATTTCATTACCTGCGATGATTGCGGCTATACCCCAGAATGCCCAAGGTGCGCGGTAAGCCTTACTTATCACCAATATAAAAACCAGCTCAACTGCCATTATTGTGGACATAAAGAGCCTGTTCCTGTCACCTGCCCTGCTTGCGGTAGCCAACGCATTAGAACGGTAGGTTTTGGAACCGAAAAGATTGAGGAAGATCTTAAACTGATTTTCCCAGATGCCAAAATCCAGCGTATGGATTTAGAAACCACAAGGGCTAAATATGCCTATCAAAACATTATTAAAGATTTTGAGGATGGGAAAATAGACATTCTGGTAGGTACGCAAATGGTGAGCAAAGGCCTCGATTTTGATCGCGTAAGCTTAGTGACTGTTTTCGACATCGATCGGATGATCCATTTCCCGGATTTCAGGTCAATGGAACGCACTTACCAATTGACTACCCAAGTAAGTGGACGAGCTGGCAGAAAGGATATTGCTGGTAAAGTAATTATTCAAACAGGCGACCCAGATCAGCCCATTCTAAAGCTGATTTCACAACAGAATTACAATACTTTTTTCGACCTAGAAATGCAGGAAAGGGAGAAGTTTAACTACCCGCCTTTTTCTAGAATGATCAAAATTCTGGTAAGAAGTAAGGATAAAAAACTCTCTAAAGATGCTGCTGAATTTTTAGGAAATATTCTGAAAGAAGATTTAGGTAAATACCGTGTCTTAGGGCCACATGAACCCATTGTCAATAAAATAAGGGATAAATATCTCATGGAGATTTACCTCAAAATTGAACGCAAATACAATATCAATTCCGTTAAGGAAAAGATTAAGGCCGCCTACTTAGAAGCCCTTCGGAAAAAGGACTTCACACAAGTAGAGTTTATCACCGATGTAGATCCCTATTAAGAATCCTAATCACTTATTATTCCTCTTCAAACTCTTCACTATTATCTAGTGAAGGGTCTTTTGTTTCGGGCTTAACTTCAGCTTTAGGCTCCACCTTTGGTTCCACTTTCTTTGGAACAATAGATGCATTGGCTTGAGTCTTGATAGGCTCAGCAGTCCTCAAATCTGGCTCCATGCGCTCGATGAAGTATGAAATTTTTCTTGCTCCTTTAATGCCTTCTGGCAACTTATCTGTGTTTTTATTGAAGCTAATCAATCCCCAAGTCATGATGATACTTGTTGACAAAATGGTGATCAAAATGACATCTCCATTGAACAATTCAGATTGAAGTTCGACAGGAATTGAGAAGAACAATAACACCGTAATTAAGCCTCTTGGGGTAATCATCACTTCTGGTAGAATAGACTGCTTCCAGAAAAAGGCTTTCAAAACAATGAAGCGAACCAAGAAGAATGAAGCAACAATCATTAAGCTGATCCCCAACACTTCTAAGTTGACCAATGCCGCAAGGTTAATCGTAGTTCCGAATACCACAAAGAAGAATGTTCGCACCACAAATGCCGTTTCCCGGGTGACCAGATGGAGCTCATCCAGAATCTTATCTATTACATCATGTTTGATCCACTTTTGCAGCTTCCCAACAAAAAACAGCTTGCTGTTATTAATTACCAAACCAAAGGTCAGGATGATTACCAAAGAAGAAAGGTGCATTTGCTTGCCTATGGCGTAAATCAAAATCAACATGGCAATCAGCAAAAAGAGTTT
>CAXBPM010000626.1:0-2281 GCA_963977345.1 uncultured Roseivirga sp. | reverse complement strand
CTGAGGATAACCCGCAGTAAAGTACACGTTCAATACGCGCTCCTTTTTGTCCTGAAATAATTTATCTATTCTGTTCATTTTTGTGTGTCTTGGGTCTTGCGTAGAGAGTCTTGAGCTAGTCACTCAATACCCAATACTATGTACTCCATACTCCTAATATTTCCCCCATTTAATGTAGGTCTCCAAATCCTTATCGCCACGGCCAGAAAGATTAACAACCACCACATCGGAGGGGTTGAAAGTCATTTGATTGAGCGCAGCAAAAGCGTGTGCACTTTCCACAGCTGGAATAATTCCTTCTGTTCTGCTCAATAACACACCAGCTTTCATGGCTTCTTCATCCGTTACGCTGTAGAATTTCGCCCTACCGGTTTCAAACAAATGAGCATGCACTGGGCCAATACCTGGATAGTCCAAGCCAGCCGAAATTGAATAGGGCTCTATGACTTGGCCGTCTTCCGTCTGCATTAAAAGTGTTTTACTACCGTGAAGAACACCCGGTTTCCCTAAAACTGTGGTCGCTGCCGAATGTCCAGTGTGATTCCCTAAACCAGCGGCCTCAACGGCTATCAGTTTCACCTCTTCTTCATTATAATAATGATAGAAAGCGCCAGCAGCATTGCTACCTCCACCTACACAAGCGATGACGTAATCTGGGTTTTCCTTGCCCTTCTTCTCCAACAATTGGGCTTTAATTTCTTTGCTAATGACGGACTGAAAACGAGCCACCATTTCAGGATATGGGTGAGGCCCCACTACCGAACCGATAATGTAGTGCGTGTCGGTTGGGTTATTGATCCAATGACGCATGGCTTCGTTGGTGGCATCTTTAAGGGTTTTGCTCCCACTTTTAGCTGGACGAACTTCAGCACCCAAAATGCGCATCCGTTCCACATTTGGCTTTTGACGCGCCATGTCCACTTCTCCCATATAGACAATGCATTCAATGCCCATTAAAGCGCAAACCGTAGCGGTTGCTACCCCATGCTGACCTGCTCCTGTTTCTGCGATGATTTTTTGTTTGCCCAGCTTTTGCGCCAGTAGAATTTGGCCTACAGTATTGTTCACCTTATGCGCTCCCGTATGGCAAAGGTCTTCTCTTTTGAGGTAGATTTCCGCACCATATTTTTCAGACAAACGCTCGGCTAAGTATAAGGGGGTTGGCCGACCGACAAAATCACGAAGCAAATGGTTGAACTGCTTTTGAAAATCAGGCGCCTGAACAATCTGCTCGTAGTTCTCTCGTAGTTCTTCAATATTTGGATAAAGCATTTCAGGAATAAATGCCCCTCCAAAATTTCCGTAATACCCTCTTTCGTCTACTTGTACTTTCATTTCTCTTATTTTCTAATCTTTACTCTACTCTTGTTTCCTCATCGAAACGCCCATGCACACTACCTATTTGAACCGTCATTGTGCCTTCGCTGAAGCTACAGCACAAGCGTTGCGAGGAAGTAGACTTGTCGATAGACAAGGTTACGACCGCGGCAATCTGTTTACTCCAACCTCGAGACTGCCGCGTTCTTTATCTCCCTCTGGTCGAAAAAGAACTCGCAGTAACGGTCACGGATCGTCATTGCGAGGAGACTTTCTTGCGACAGCAAAGAAAGGTGACGAAGCAATCTCTTTTTTAGATACAGTGAGATTGCTTCGTCACAACCCATTGCTACCGCATGGCTTGTTTCTCGCAATGACGATTCTAAATTAGATTCCTCAATTCCTTCAACCTCTCCACATCCTTCAACCCAGGTTCAATCTCAAACTTTGAGTTGACATCAATCGCATAAGGTTGAACTTTCAAATCGCTTAACGATTCAATGTTTTCTAAGTCAATTCCTCCACTTAAAAAGTACGGAATTGCACCATCGTATTCATTCAATAACCCCCAGTTAAACAGTTCTCCATTCCCTCCTCTTTCTTTTCCTTTGGTATCGAAAAGGAAGAAATCGACATAAGGCTTATACGGCTCCAATTCACCGAAATCAAAGCTTTTCCCCACCGAAAACACCTTCATTACCTTAACTTCGCTCGTTTTTAGGTCAGCACAATATTCTGGTGCTTCGTCACCGTGTAGTTGTACTAAATCCAATCCAAATTTGGCTACTTTCTCTTTCACGAAATCAAGTGCTGCGTTTACAAACACGCCTACCTTTTTTGTACTGGAAGGAAAAGCATTTAACAATTCAACATCCAAACCATCTGCTACATCACGCTTCGACTTTCCGTAGAAAATAAAGCCCATATAGTCAGGCTGTAGCTTTAACAGCTCGCTGATATTGGT
>CAXBPM010000625.1:0-2282 GCA_963977345.1 uncultured Roseivirga sp. | reverse complement strand
TTGATATTGGCAATGTTCTGCTGCCTTTTGGCCAACATACTTGCCAAACCTGCGATCAGTGCCATTTTCGCCAAATCAGAAGGCTGGAATTGCAAACCAATAAATGGCAATTCAATCCAACGAGATGCTTCATTGACGGTAGAACCATACAACCAAGTGTACAGTAAAAGCGGCACAGATATGAACAGTGCGTATCGGGTAATTTTAGAATAATAGCGGTAGTCGATTTTATGGGCAATCCACATCACCAACATCGCCAAGCCCACCATCATGGTATGGCGCATAAGGTAATACTCAGTATTGCCCCCCATTTGCTTGTAGGCCAAAGAGCCCGTGGCGCTGTATACAACCAAAATACTAATCAGCGAAAGGCATAGCACCACCGCCCAGATGACGGGATCGCCCTGAAGGTTTTTATCGGCCCATGCTTTTAGCTTAATCATTTTTCCTGTTTTAGATTTTCGAGTTTTGATTTACGAATTCACGTCAATCATTCATTTTCTATCCTTATTACTCTTTGCCGTTTTGATTGAAGCGACTGTTATCGCAAGAATCTCATTGGCTTCTTTCATTAACTCATTTATAATATTGACATCTGTATTCTTTACAGCACTCAACAAGTCCAAGAAGTATAAACATTCATCTGCTTCCTCTTCAACTATTTTAAGCTTATTGATAAAGTCAGCAGTAGATTTCCCTCTACAAGCCGCTCTATAATTTGCACCAACAGAAGTACTACATCTGATCAACTGTCGAGCGATTGTGTCATAAACCAACCCTTTTGGCAAACCTTCGATCATTGCAATCGCCTTCAAAACGAAGGTTCTTTGTCGCTGGATCATTTGGTTTTTGTCGAATGCCATTATCGTAAATCAAAAATCTTACTTCTTAAATCGTTAATTCCATTACAATTTCTCTGAACTGATTTCCTCGATCTTCATAGTTCTTGAACAAATCGAAACTTGCACAAGCCGGAGATAACAAAACCGTATCGCCCGGTGCGGCCAAATCTTTGGCCATTCTAATCGCTTTTATCAAATCATCAGTCGCCTGAATGCTCGGCACTAGGTTTTCGAAAGCCGTAAAGAGTTTCGAATTATCTATTCCCAAACAGATCAAGCCTTTTACTTTATTCTGTACCAAAGCCTGAATTAGGCTGTAGTCATTTCCTTTATCTACCCCACCTGCAATCCAAACAATAGGTGCATCAACCGCATCCAAAGCATAGTAGACAGAGTCTACATTAGTGGCTTTTGAATCATTGATATATTTCGCTCCATTAACTTCCCTTACAGGCTCCAAACGGTGCGGTGCATTTTTAAAGTTTTTAAAACCATTAACAATGGCCTCATCACTTACACCCGCCAAGCTTGCGGCATAACCTGCGGCTTTGGCATTGAGCATATTGTGTTGCCCCTTTATTGAGATATCTGCTCTGGGGGCAGATACCTCAACGTTTAAAGGGGTAAAAAACAACCTATCATTGTTTATCTCGGAAGCGTCTCCTCCGAGCGAATAAGGATGAACTTTCAGACCGCGAGCGGCTTTAGAAATGTTCTTCCCGATTTGGTGGTCATCGCTCCAATAAATGGCATGACCTCCCAGGTGTACAAGGTGAAATATGCGCATCTTCGATGCGATATATTTTTCAAAGTCGTAATCGTATCTATCCAAATGATCTGGAGTGATATTCAATACAACTGCAATGTTCAATTTCAATTCGTAGCAGTCGTCCAACTGAAAACTGCTCAATTCTAGCACGTACCAATCGTGTTGATCTTCAACTACCTGACGTGCTAAACTTTTACCCACATTTCCGCCAAGACCTACGTTAAATCCTCCTTCTTTCAAAAGATGATAAGTCAAAAGGGTGGTGGTGGTTTTACCGTTGGTTCCGGTAATACCAATGAGCTTTGCGGCCGTATGCCGAGCTGCGAATTCGATTTCGCCAATGATTAAATTTCCTTTGGCTCTGAGTTTCTTAATTAAAGGAGCTGATTCTGGAATCCCAGGACTTTTAATCACCAAGTCACTTTCTAAAATTCGTTCTTCAGAATGTTTTCCGCTTTCGAAATCAATACCATTGGCCTCTAATTCCTGAACATACTGTGCTTTGATCTGCCCCATATCAGACACGAACACGTCATAGCCTTTTGCTTTTCCAAGCAATGCCGCTCCTGTTCCGCTTTCGCCTGCGCCTAGTATGGTTAGTTTTCTTTTCAAGCTTCGTTATCAGTTATCAGTTATCAGTTATCAGTTATCAGTTATCAGTTATCAGTTAT
>CAXBPM010000624.1:0-2289 GCA_963977345.1 uncultured Roseivirga sp. | reverse complement strand
TAATGGCAAGAAGTAAACAGTATAACGAACAGGAAGTAATAGAAAAAGCCACGGCTTTGTTCTGGAAAAATGGTTACGAAACCACTTCTATTCGCATGCTGGAGAAAGCCATGGGCATTAATCAATTTTCGATTTATGCTAGTTTTGGCAGCAAGCACGGTGTCTTTCTAGAAAGCATTAAGTGCTATAAAAAACGCATCCAAAGGATTACTGACATTCTAGAGAACTCCAACAACGGGCTTGTCGGTATCAAGCAGTATTTCTACGACTTCTTAGACTTCTCTAAAGAAAGCGATGTAAAGAAAGGCTGCTTGGTGACCAACACCGTGAATGAACTAGGGCAGTCAGCTGAGCCAGAATTAATGGATGAGTTAATGAAATTTTCATCTGACGTTAGATTACTGTTTGTCAACAACTTAAAACAAGAAGAGACAAAAGATGAAGAAACAATCGAGCGTCAAGGGAATTATTTACTGACATCTATGTTAGGCTTATCACTGGCATCTAAAATTCTAAACGAAAAACAACTGGAAGACTTTATTGAAACCACGTTTTTAAATCTTTAACCTTTTTTTTGCCGTCAAACTAAGCGATTGCTTAGAAATAAATTTAAAGAAAATAGACAATAATAAATTATGACAACATTACAAGTACACACTCTCGAAACCGCACCAGAAGGTAGCCAACCCCTCTTAGAAACATCTGTAAAAGCCTATGGCGGAATACCAGGTTTACATGGCGTTTTGGCTGGTGCTCCGGGATTATTGGAAGCCTACCAAACTATTCACCAGCTGTTTGTTGATTCTTCATTCAATAACGAAGAGTTAACCGTGGTATGGCAAACCATCAACGTAGAACATGCTTGCCATTACTGTGTTCCTGCCCATACCGGCATTGCGAATATGATGAAGGTTGATCCTGCCATCACCGAAGCGCTCCGCAATGGTGAAGCTATGCCAAACGAAAAACTACAGGCACTACACGAAATGACATTAACGATTGTCCGCAACCGTGGCCATGTAAGTCAGGAAGAACTTGACGCATTTTATGCTGCTGGTTATGGTGAAAGACAATTATTAGAAATCATTTTGGGCCTATCGCAGAAAGTAATTAGCAATTATACTAATCACATTGCTAATACGCCTGTCGATGCTCAGTTCAAAAAATATGCTTGGACAGCTGATTCAAAAGCTTAAATATTTTTGGAGGGCATGGCTAGACCTTTTGGTTTGTTCATACCCTCCTATTTTAAACCCTCAATTACCATCATAAGCCCCCAGATTTTGGCTTTGGTAAACCTATACATGTTCAAAAAAGTTAATGATGTTAAACAATAGGAGAAACTTTATGAAAAAAGCCGCCTTTACAGGGATAGCAGGATTTGCAGCTCCTAGCGCTGCTTTTGGTTTATCACCAAATTCAGAAACAAAATCAATGATCCGTCCCAAAGTGTTGTTCTTCGATGTCAATGAATCTTTGTTGGATTTAGCGAACATTAAAAAGAGTGTAGGCAAGGCATTAGGCGGAAGAGAAGACTTAGTACCGCTTTGGTTTACCACTATGCTGCAGTATTCTTTGGTAGAAACCACAGGTCGACAGTACACTGACTTTGGTAAAATTGGAGCCGCCACTTTAAGAATGGTAGCCGCCAACCAGGGCATTAAACTTACAGAAGACGAAGCTAAGGAAGCGGTTAGTCCTATCAGTTCATTACCGCCTCATCCAGAAGTAAAAGAGGCTTTAGGCAACCTAAGAAAAGCAGGCTTCAAAATGGTTTCGCTCACCAACTCTTCGAATAAAGGAGTAGAAACCCAGTTTAAAAATGCTGGCTTGACCGAATTCTTTGATGAGCGACTGAGCATTGAGGACATTGGAAAATACAAGCCACATAGCGATGTTTATGATTGGGCGGCCCGAAAAATGGGAGTTCAACCTGAAGAATGCATGATGATTGCAGCCCATGGCTGGGATGTTGCCGGAGCACTTTGGGCGGGATGGCGAGCAGCTTTTATAGCACGCCCTGGACAGCAGATATATCCTTTGGCTCCGCAAACCGAAATCAATGAGCCAGATCTACTCGAAATTTCTAAGCAACTTATCGCACTAAAAAAATAGTCTGTTGGTTGATATATTGCTCATACAAGAGCAGAATTTACTTCAATAGGAAAAAGAACAGCATGATAAAAGTTAGTGTAATGTATCCTAATGGCCCAGAAACCAAATTTGATACCGATTATTATAAGAACTCACATTTGCCGATGGTAGCGAAACACTTGGGCGATGCCTTAA
>CAXBPM010000623.1:0-2291 GCA_963977345.1 uncultured Roseivirga sp. | reverse complement strand
TTATACCGCTCTTAAGTAAGAACTTAAAGTTCTGGTGATTGCTTTTCTAGTACCAATGCCTAGGTATCTCAATCGCTCTTCAGACTTATCTTCGTCTTCAATTGTGTGAAGTGTTACATTTGTCCATGAGCACCAAGTTTTCACTTGATTGAGTTGCTTGTATTCGTGACTACCTGATTTTTGATTGGCGCTAACGATCATAGATGCTCGTTCTGTTTTCAACCAAGCCAAGGCATCAGTTGGCGTGTTTACTAGGTTGACAATATACCTTTTGGAAAAGTAATTGGCCAAAACGAGTTTCATGTTTTCGTTGCTTTCTATGATTAATAACTTTTCCATATCTATTGTGTTTTTATGTTCTGATGTTCCAAAAGTAGTGGGTCAGAGTAGGTTGTTAGGGGCTTCATAGGTGAAGTGAGCGATACGGTCGGTGAATGGATTCGATGAATAGTTCGCCTGATTTGAGAGAAATTAATTTGTCGACATAATTCTATTGGGCTATCGTTTGGGCAAATATTCTAATTGAGCGACCTTGCAGTAAATAGCAGGCCAATGCATGACCTGATTGAATTGAAATCCATTGCTTATGAAATTACACGTTATAGATACTGGCTTTTTTAAACTTGATGGTGGTGCTATGTTTGGTGTTGTGCCCAAAGCGCTTTGGACCCGTACCAATGCTGCTGATGAAAACAATATGTGCACTTGGGCAATGCGTTGTCTTTTGATTGAAGATGGAAATCAATTGATTTTGATTGACAATGGCATTGGTAACAAGCAGGACGCAAAGTTCTTTAGCCATTTCTATTTACATGGAGACGCCAGCTTGGATGGTTCATTGAAGAAAGCTGGATTTTCTCCAGGTGATGTAACCGACATGTTTCAAACCCATTTGCACTTCGATCACTGCGGTGGTGGGGTGGATTATGTGGGAGACAACCAAGATAAGCTGCAATTGCATTTTTCTAATGCAAAATATTGGAGCAATGCAGATCACTGGAAATGGGCCACAGAACCCAACGCACGTGAGGAGGCTTCATTTCTAAAAGAAAACATTCTACCAATTCAAGAGAGCGGACACCTAAACCAAGTGCCGCTCGATGGAAAATCTCCTTTTTCTCAATTCGATATTTTCTTGGCCGATGGTCATACTGATAAGCAGATGATTCCTAAAATCAAGTATAAAGACAAAACCATTGTTTTTACAGCTGATTTGATACCTTCTACTAGCCATATTCCCTTACCTTATGTGATGGGTTATGATACGCGTCCATTGCTTACCCTTTCAGAAAAGGAAAAATTCTTGAAAGAAGCGGCCGATAACGAATACATTCTGTTTCTTGAACACGACTCAGTGAATGAGTGTTGTACAGTGAAAAATACGGAAAAGGGAGTAAGGTTAGACCGTACTTTCCCATTGTCAGAAGTACTATAAAATGAAAACAGGAATTGCTTTATCGGGCGGAGGAGCTCGAGGATTTGCACACTTTGGCGTATTACAAGCGCTGGACGAACTTGGAATCGAAATCAATGCGGTTTCAGGTACAAGTGCGGGTTCGATTGCCGGAGCATTTTATACGCATGGCTACAAGCCTACGGAAGCATTGGAGCTGATTTCAAAAACCAATCTCTTCAAAATTATATGGCCAGCTTTTAGTCTTTCGGGCCTCATTAACATGAGCAAAAGCGAAGACGTTTTTAAGAAATTCTTTAAGGAAGATACTTTTGACAATGCTCAAATTCCACTACAAATTATAGCCACCAACTTGAATGAAGGCCGTAAGCACGTGTTTTCTTCTGGGCCGTTAGTAAAAGCCATGATGGCTTCTAGCTGTATTCCTTTTATTTTCGATCCAGTGAAAATAGGGGATGAAGCTTATGTAGATGGAGGAATCGTCAATAACCTGCCCTCTGAGGTTTTACGAGGTACTTGCGATATAGTCATTGGGGTAAATGTAGCACCTGTAATTCGTGAAAATGAATTAGGTGGGCCAAAGCGAATGATTGAACGTATTTCTATGGTAAGCGTGAACGCAAATGTTTCAGCCAGTAAGGAGTATTGTGATATTTTGATCGAACCTACTTCCTTGCGCAAATACACTACTTTCGATATGAGAAAAGCACATGAGATTTATAAAATTGGTTATGAATCTGCTCATCATTATTTCGATACTCATCCAGATGATCCCGCGGTTATTAAACTCTTAACTAATGCAAATTCAAAATCTTCAATCCCAACCAAATGATGAAATTACTCTCTAGGTTTTTGTTTTGGATTACAGGCTGGAAGC
>CAXBPM010000622.1:0-2296 GCA_963977345.1 uncultured Roseivirga sp. | reverse complement strand
ATTTTAGAAATTTTACTTAGAGCAGTTGCTCCACATGAAACTTACCAATCTCTCGTTCCTACGGAAGGGATTTATAAAGAGCATAATTACGGAGACCTCTTCCCAGGTATTGAAGGTAATTCTTATTACAGCGTAAATGAATATGGTTACCGCTCTCCTAGCTACTTTGATGAGTCTCGTTATGGAATTCTCGCTATAGGTGGTAGTACAACAAACTGCATAGGCCTGTCTAATGATGAAAGCTGGCCTTGGATTTTAGAGAGCCTTTTAAATCAGTCTGCATTAAACCATGCTTTCACAGTGGGTAATGTAGGTGTTCCAGCTTTAAATTCTAATCATCATTACTTCCAACTAAAGTACCTTCAACCACAGTACGAGAATGTAAGAATGATTCTGATGTTGGTGGGTATTAATGATTTTAATCGGACCTTTCTTTCCAAAGAGTTTACCACCGAAGAGAACAAACACAGCTTCAATCGCTCTTTTATTCGGTTACCCCGAGATTCAAAATCAATGTGGTATCAAAGAACCGAACTATATATGCATTTAAGAGATAAGTATAGTGCATTCCGAACTTCTCCCAGTAAACTGAGTCCTAGCGATCTTGATGATATGCTGAATGCCTATGAGGCAGCAACGAAAAAGGATGAGTTGCCTGATATGAGCCTCGCTTTAGACAACTACGAAGCCAACTTGAGGGAAATTGCTCAACTAGCCAAGCTACAAGGCTCCGAATTAGTTTTGATCACTCAGCCGGTACTTTGGCATGATGGAATGACAGAGTATGAAAAGAAAATAACTCTGACTGGAATCCCTATTAAGGATGGTATTACTTATACTGTGGAAGCTATGGCAAGAGGAATGGAAATCTTTAATAACCGACTTAAAGTAGTGGCTGATGACGAGAATGTACGAGTAATTGACTTAGCGAGTATGTTACCGCAAGACATCTCTGTGTTTTTCGATTGGTGCCACTTTAACAAATCGGGCGCTGAAAAAGTAGCACAAGCCATTTATGGAAATCTAGGTTATCTGTTAAATGATGATTTTTCTGAGGCCGAAAGTGGTGAAAAATCAGAGCCAATACCAAATTGAAATATTAGTGAATAACCCCAAACTACTCATCAATATTGACCGACTGATTTACCCTCTATATTTTATAGTTAGGGCACTGACACCTTTGGTTAAGCCTGAAAAGTATGTAGTGCCAAATGATGGAAAAGTAGTGATAATCAAAATGTTAGGTATAGGGAGTATCACAAGAATTGTTTCTACACTTAAGCAGCATAATGTGGACCTTAATAAGGTGTACTTCTTTACCTTCTCCATAAACAGAGAGCTGTGTTCAATTCTAGAAATACCTAACGTATTCTATATAGATTCGACCAGTTTCCTTAAGGCATTTGTTGATGTAATCAGAGCAAACTCATATATCAGAAAGATCAACCCCAATTATGTGATAGATTACGAACGCTCCTCTAACTCTATTGGTGTTTTCACAAACTTGGTGACATCATTCAGTCGAATAGGTACGATATCATTTTATAAGTCTACCCATGATCAAAAATCAAATTTGGATGTACGATACACTATAGTTAACAGATCAATTTACGACCTTCTAATGCTTTCAATGCCTTATTTGCCAAAAGCAAAGAATAAGTTGAGCTATGGAACAATAGTGGACGGGAATGTCACTTGTGGGAAAATTCTTATTAATATCAATGCGAGCGATTATCTACCATACAGAAAATATCCGTTAAAGGGGTTTGCAGAAATAATCACTGGCCTTCTTAAACAAAACCCAGACTGTACAATACATCTTATCGGCTCTAGGGCTGAAAAAGAGTATGTCCAATCTTTGATTAGTGAGTATTTTCCAATTGCTGAGAACGTTATTAATTGTTGTGGAATATGGAGTTTAAATAGACTAATGGAAGAGTTTGATAAAACTCAACTTCTGATCACCAATGACTCTGGCCCTATGCATTTAGCGGTAATGAGGAAAGTAAAAACTATAACAATCTGGGGGCCTACAGTTCCTTCATCCTTTGGGTATATTAATCATCCACATGTAATTAACTTACAATCAAACCGAACCTGTTCACCTTGCTTTACCTATCCTAAGTCCAGGGCGGCAATTGCATGTAACGGCAGTATTAGTTGTATGAAAGACATTAATCCCTCACAAGTTGTTGATGCCGCAATGAAATTACTGGCTAAAGATCTAGTTGTGATATGACTGAGCTACCAAAAATATTGTTCCTTAACCCTCCTGGGGAGAAAATTTACATCAGAG
>CAXBPM010000621.1:0-2296 GCA_963977345.1 uncultured Roseivirga sp. | reverse complement strand
GTCATTTGTCATTTGTCATTTGTCATTTGTCATTTGTCATTTGTCATTTGTCATTTGGGAGAACTTTTGATCAGACATAAGGTTGTAAAAGCACAATGAGTAAAACGAAAGATATATCGGTGGAAGAGATTAGGTCATGGCTGAATGAAGTCATGGACCCTGAAATTCCTGTGCTTTCGTTAAACGATCTGGGGGTAATTACCGGAATTGAAATTCAGGAATCCGGGAAAGTTAAAGTAAACATGACCCCGACCTTTTCGGGTTGCCCTGCCATGGATTACATGAAGCGGGATGTTGAAGAAACGCTTCAAAAGAATGGAATTGACGACTTCGATGTCCATCTCTCTTTCGAAACTCAGTGGAATTCTAACATGATTTCCGATAAAGGCAGAGCTGCTCTAAAGAAATTTGGCCTTGCTCCTCCTCCAAAACACAATCTGATAGTTGATATTGAATTAATAGAGCATTCAAAATGCCCTAATTGCGACAGTACCAATACAGAAATGAAAACGCCTTTTGGCCCAGCGCTTTGTCGATCACTGCATTTCTGCCATAACTGCAATCAGGCTTTTGAGCAGTTTAAACCGCTTTAGACTTTCTCCCAAAGCGAGTCTACATAGAATTCATTTTCATCTGTAAAGTTCTTTACCACTTTAAACCCAGCTTGCTCTGCAAACTGATGAATGGTTTTCAGGCTGTACTTCTGCGACACTTCCGTATGGATCGCTTCCCAGGCATCGAACGAATAGGTTTCGCCAGTGGCTTCGATATAGACCTTCTGTTCCTTTAGGCTTATTAAATGGCTCTTAGTTTCGCCTGTTATTGGGTTGTACGTTGGGAAATGGCCATAGGATTCAACATCGAAATCAGCTCCCAGCTCTCTATTGATTCTGGTCAGTAGGTTTAGGTTGAATGCCTTTGTAACGCCCATCTTATCATTATAGGCACTCAATATCACGCTAGGATCTTTCATCAAATCGAAACCAATAAACAGAAGGTCGCCTGTACCCAAATTATCCCCCAGTCTTGTCAGAAACTTTGGAGCAGATCCGTTCGAGAAATTCCCAATATTTGAGCCGAGAAACATAACCACTTCTTTCTGAAAATGGTTTTCATTGAGTTTGGCCAATGCATCAAAATAATCACCTTGAATAGCATTTACCTCTAGCGCTGGCTCAGATTTTCTCAAATCTTCGGAGAGAACATCCAGCACATGCTGCGAAATATCGATTGGTGAGTAGGAGAAGTCTACTCCTTCTTTTACAAAGTGATTTAGTAACACTTTGGTTTTTGTGCCATCTCCAGCACCTAATTCAACAAGGTTAAAACTCGAGTCGTTTCCCAGAAAGCTCTTAAGAATCTCTTCTTTTTGCTGATCAAATATTTCGAATTCGCAGCGGGTAAGGTAGTATTCACCTAAGCCCATAATGGCTTGAAAAAGCTGATCCCCCTTTTCATCATAAAAATATTTGGACGAAAGGCATTTAGGATTTGAGGTAAGTCCTGAATGAATGTCTTTTGCAAAAGTTGAAAGTGCAGCGGTAGTTTCGCTCATTGGTTAAAAATTTTCTGCTAGTCGGATTCCTGTGAACTGCCAACGTAAATGTGGGTGAAAAAAGTTTCGGTAAGTGGAGCGGATATGATTACGACTCGTAGCATAAGAACCACCCTTGAGTACCATAGTATTGATCATAAACTTGCCATTGTACTCTCCCAGCGCCCCTTCTGGCTTTTCGTAAAAGGGATAAGCTAAATAGGCGCTATTTGTCCATTCCCAGACATCTCCGTAGAATTGCGTGTTTGTCCCTTGCCTAGGCATAGGTCTAAAATTCCGCTCATCTACAAAGTTGGCTGCCTCAGGGACTTCCGGTTCATGCATTTTGCAGGCCACTTCCCATTCAAATTCCGTAGGTAAACGTTTGCCTTTCCACTTCGCAAAGGCATCTGCCTCATAAAAGCTCACATGGCTTACGGGTTCATCTGGATTGATGTCTTCCAAACCGGCTAAAGTATAATGCTTCCAAACGCCCTCATGCTTTAACCAGTAAAAAGGAGCTCGTATGTTCTCCTTCTTCACCCATTCAAAACCTTCCATTAACCAATGGCTGAAGTTTTTGTAGCCGCCAGCTTCAATAAATTCCATAAACTCACCATTAGTGATGAGTCTATCTTGAATCTGGTAACGATGGAGAAAAACCTTGTGAACGCCTTTCTCATTATCAAAAGAGAATTCCTTTCCTTGGTACCCAATGGTATAAACTCCTTCTTCTACTTCGAGAAATTTTTCTTCAAGATT
>CAXBPM010000620.1:0-2297 GCA_963977345.1 uncultured Roseivirga sp. | reverse complement strand
CGTTCTCTCATTGAGGTGGCTATCTTTTCTTCTTTCTGAAAAAGGTATACCAAATAAAACCTATGGCCATAATCCCGATCAGGATTCCCCAGATCAAATCGGGGTTTTTAGAAAGGAAGTCGCTATCATCAGGGTTGTCGGCATTAAAGATTGACCTTTGAACCACCGGAGTGTATTCAATTGAATCGAAATGGCTTGAAGAATTTTCTATGAATGTATAAAGCATACTTTATTTCTTAATTAGGGCAAACAGGCTCGACTATCGAGCAGCGTTAACTATGCTTTACTAACTTTTAGAAGTGCTAAAGGTTTACCGAGATTTGGTAAAGGAAAAGCCCCGATCTACTAGAAACCGAGGCTTTTGGGATAGAAAACACCAATCGGTGTATCTTATTGATAGGTGACTGCTGTTCCGCTTGCTGTGACCATGAGCATGCTTGAACTTTGACCTACCGTTTCGTAATCCAAATCAATGCCCACTACTGCGTTTGCGCCCATTGCTTGAGCACTATATTGTAATTCTTGCATTGCACTATTTTTCGCTTCGCGAAGCACTTTTTCATAAGAGCTAGAGCGACCACCGACTAAATCGGTAATGCTGGCGAAAATATCTTTGAACAGGTTGGCGCCAATAATGGCTTCTCCTGTAATTACACCATGGTATTTTGTAATCGCGTGACCTTCGATAGTTGGGGTTGTTGTTAAAAGCATGTGGTTGTTTTGTTTTGAGTTTTCGCTGCACATTCATGCAGAACACAACTATGCTTTCGTAAAACGCTCAATCAGTGTTTTATGATCTGGATAAACGGAAGCTAAAGTCGAGCGATCGGCCAATTCAAAGTCCTCAAATTCGAAACCGGGTGAGACAGTGCAGCCTACTAAAATAAAATCTCCTTGAATAATTTCCGCGGCAAACCAATGGTGTTTTGGAATCACCACTTGGAAACTTTCACCCTTTTCTAAGTCTTTCCCAATGGTTTTAGAGACCAATTTTCCTTCGGGTGAAAGCATATGAATGCAAGCAGCACCTCCATCATGGAAATGCCAAATTTCGTCCGAATTAAGTCTATGGAAATTTGAAACGCTATTGGGTGTAAGTAAAAAGTAAATTGAAGTTCCGAATGTTCTTGCTGATGGATAGTAATTGGGCAATGCGCTTTTCTCGATGCTTTCTTCCGACCGATAGTTTTCAGCGTAATAACCTCCTTCAGGATGAGCTAAGAGGTTTAGCTTTTCAATATAATATTCAGCAGTTTTTTCAGTCATACCCAAAAATAACAAAAAAGGCCGCTCCATTAAATGAAACAGCCTTTCAGTATCGTTTAGGATAGATTTATTTCTGCGTAGCCATTTCTACATTACAGATTATTTCAATCGTTGGAGCGACAGACCCGCCTGCGCCAGAAACGCCAAATTCATTTCTGTCTACACTTCCTTTAATTTGAAAACCTACTTTCTTACCGCCATCGCGATTGTCGATAGACCCAATGTGCTGTGCCATAAGCTCCACTTGTTTGGTGTTGCCTCGCATGGTTAAATCACCTACCACTTTATACATGCCATCACCAGACTTAGTGAAAGAAGTGCTTTTAAAAGTAACAGTTGGGTGGTTTTCCATATCGAAAAAATCCGCAGACCTCAGGTGGTTATCCCTTCCGTCAACACCCGTGTTGATGCTTTGCACTTGAGCCGTAAATGAGATTTTAGCATTGGTAAAATCTTCGGCTGTTCCACCCTCAACAGTGGCTTCAAACTTTTCGAATCTTCCGTTCACAAAGGAAATTCCAGAGTGTTTTGCATTAAATAATATGCTCGAATGGGCTGGGTCTATTTTCCATGTTTGGCCATTCATTAGGTTGGCCGAAAACAAAGTGGAAATGACAAATAAGGTGAGTAGAACTCTTTTCATAGAATTGTTTTTTGCTTGTGTTCGAATAAAACTAACGATTTTCTCAAGAGCAGGAAACCGACATTTCTGTTCAACGGTAATAACTCCACCAAAAAAGCATTAACTCTTAATTGGTTTTACTGCTGAAAACTTGAGTGTGCATGAGCTGAAGCAAGGTCAGTTGGTTTCTAGCCCTGATGTAGTTTTCTTCTGGAAAGCTTATTTTGTAATAACTGTCGCCATTTAGGTAATCGGCTAAAAAGCGAACGGCTTGCATATAGGTCATGTATAAACCTCCAAACTCTAAGTTCTCTTTTTCAAGAGGAATCAATGATTCAGCGCAAGCCGAAAGGTAGCCTGATTTTAATGCCTCTAAATAGCCTTCTCTGATTTCGATTTTACTTTCATC
>CAXBPM010000619.1:0-2305 GCA_963977345.1 uncultured Roseivirga sp. | reverse complement strand
CCGGGAGTCAAGGCTTCGAAAGCAGATTTTAGATCAGGGAGTTCATTGAATTTCTTACTCAGCTCCTCGGGAATAGGCTCTGAATCTTTCTTGAAATCCACCTGTAAGCCTGCCTTCTCAACTTCTATGGCTTCAAAGATATAGGCCTTTAAAGTTGGTTCCATATCCATAATTTGCCGAAGATCAGTGAACTTTATCAATCGTGCTGATTGTGTGTTTTCTCCGGGTTTTTCAAGAATACCATTAGGGTCTTGTAGCAAGGCACCTTTGAAAAAACTTAGGGAAGCGTATTCTTTAAATGCACTTACAATGGCAATATTACTGTTTTGAAACGTATAGCAAGGGACGCCCCATTTTAGTTCTTCGGTGAGTCCGCAGTCGAGTGCGATCATTCTAAGCCGCTTTAACTCTTTTGGCCAGTTATTCACTTTACATTGCGGAGTACCGCCCAAGGGGCAACGTCCACAGCCCTCTAATAAATACTGATCGACTTGAGGATTCATATTAATCATTTAGTCCCTTGCCTTCGAAAATTTTTGGGGTACATTTTTCAATTCTAGCAATTCTTGTTTTGGCCTGTTTGGCTTGAGAAAAATAGAGCAAATAACCTCTTTGACGTCCGGGAGTCAATTCTTCAAAAGCAGCCTTTAAGGTTTTATTTTTATCCAATACCTCTTTAAACTCTTCGGGCATATTAAATTCTGAAGTCGCTTTCATTTCCACTTTTAGGCCAGCATTTTCGACTTCTATGGCTTCATAGATATAGGTTTTTAAAGCGGCTTCCTTTTCCGCTATTTCCTGAAGGTTTGTAAATCGAATCTGTCGTGCTGATTGCACATTCTCCGTTTGCTGGATGAGAATATCATCTGTATCCTTTAGTAACACCCCTTTGTGAAATAGGAGGGCACAGTACTCCTTAAAGCCGTGGATGAGTACAATGTTGTTTCCCTGAAAAGTATAGCAGGGGACGCCCCATTTCAGCTCCTCGGTCAAACCTGAATTGAGTACAATTGACCTGAGCTTGTTGTACTCCACCTTCCATTGGGTGTCCTTATCGAAAAACCAATTTACTTCCGGATTCATATTGCTGTTTTAGTGATTTATTAAAACGATTTCCCTACTGGTCATGAGGTACCAAGATAATATAGAAATGGCAAGAAGCAGCAACGGAGCAAATATTTGAATCACGGCATCCGTATCAGTTTAAGTGGATGCTGTGATTCGTGGTTAATTCATTAATTGGGTTTCATTTCTTCCTTTTCTCCATTGTTAAATACTCGGTAATACTGATTGCCCTCTATAAGTAACCCTTCAGAGTCTTTACCAGGCCAGTTTTTATGGTAATCTTTTGAGTGTTTCACATCAATTCCAATCACTTTTCCTTTATAAAAACTTTTTACTTTAGACTGAAGCGTATGCCCAACAATAATGGCTTTGGCATTGAATTGAGTCAATGGTTTTTCGACATCTTCTTGCGTTAAGTCTTCTTTGAAATAACCACGGTACCAACAAATCCCTGTTTTTGTAGAGAGCAAAAGGTCGGTTTTACTTTTGATGGCTTTCGGGTAAGGGGCGGTGTCATAATTCGACCTGAGAAAGTCATTGATTTCATCCAAAGACATGCCAAGGTTGGCGATGTCTGGATGCAAGCCACCATGGGCAAAGAGGTTTCCGTTAATCGATTCGATCACATTTTTACTGGCCATCCATTTCCCCAAAACCGAATTTGAATCATATAAATTGGCTTGTGTTTTCCCTAACATGGCCGCCACATAGGTGTATTTAAGTTCTGTAGCCTCATAGTCGCCATGCATGTTTTTTAACTCATGGTTGCCAATAATAAAATGCACATTTCCACCCTGTTTTTCTGCGTCTTGTTCCAATTTATAAATGAACCAAAGTAGCTGCGTGGTAGAGAAACCTCTGTCTACAAAATCACCTACCAACACCAAATGGCCTTTTCCAAATGTCCAATTCAGGCTTTGATCGATCACCTTATTATTGATGAGGAAGTCGCGAAAGGTTTTGTAGCCACTTTCAATGTCCGAAATGGCGAGGATAGGATTGTTGTCGTTATAAGTGCTTTTTGGTGTTTCAAAATCAGTATTGATCGTGAAATTGAATGTTGTAGCGTCCAAAGCGAAAAAGGAACTGACAGGGATTGCTTCCGTGGTGGAATAATCTGCTTGGTCCAAATAGAAGCCATCGTCTTTATTTCCTTTTATATAGTTGACATTCAGTGTGCTATCATTTTTATAGAAAACATAGGGGCCTTCGCCATCGAAAGATAATCTTAATGGATTAT
>CAXBPM010000618.1:0-2310 GCA_963977345.1 uncultured Roseivirga sp. | reverse complement strand
TTGCTCAAGAGCAAAACATGTGGAAGACGCTTTCCAATGTAACTGTTGAAAAGAGCTTTGATGAAATCTTAAGTATCGATATTGAACATTATGATTTCGCCAGTCAGGTGAAAGCCCTTAATGGAAAGAAAATTAGTTTAGAAGGCTGGATTATTCCTTTGGACGAACTCAGAGGTGAGAACTACTTTGTATTGTCTTCTTTGCCTTTTGCCAATTGCTTTTTTTGCGGAGGCGCAGGCCCAGAAACGGTAGCCGAAGTTTTCAGTAAAAAGGAGGTGAAGTACACCGAAAAGAAAATTAAAGTAACTGGAGTACTTACCCTAAATTCAGATGACCCTTTACGCTTAATGTACATCCTCAACGATGTTGAGGTAGAAGAAGCGAAAGACTAGCCACACCACTTATACGAACTTAAATTGTATGCTTTCATTTCAATAGTCATATTGAAGAATGAAAGCATTTTTTTCGATGGCCGTTCTGGCCTTATTCCTCATTTCTTGTGATACCAAACCTCAGTATGTACTTACTGAATTTGATTACGCGCAAAAAAACGACACCAACGATACCGAAATTGCACCCCAAGAGAAACGCAGTTATACCCTTATGGGAGAAGGCGTAACAGCCGATAATTTATTTGATGGCGCCAGAATGAACAACTTCAGTTCAGTAGGCAAAAACCATTATCAAGTTGAAATCAGTCCGGAAAATACGCCCATAAACCCAAGTGCTTGGTATGCATTTAGAATTTATTCTGAAGACGAAAAAACCGTTGATATCACTCTAAAATACGGATTTGGAAGACATCGCTACTGGCCAAAAACGAGTACCGACAGAGAAAACTGGACTGCTATAGACAGTACAAAGTTTACCGTGGCTGAAGATCGCCAAAGTGCCACAGTGACCGTGAACCTTAGCGCTGACACACTCTACATTGCTGCTCAGGAAATTATTAACTCTACAGATATGCTGGAATGGACGCAATCATTTTCGTCTGCCAAAACTCAGCATGAGGTCATTGGAAAATCTAAACTCGGCCGCGACTTGCTCAATATGGACATTACCAATGGGAGTGCAGAGGGAAAAGACATTGTGGTGGTGCTCAGCAGGCAACACCCGCCAGAAGTAACCGGCAACTTGGCCATGATGGCCTTTCTTGAAGAAATCGTGAATGATAGCGAGCTCAGCAATAAATTTTTAGACCAGTACCGACTGATCGTCTATCCCATGCTTAACCCCGATGGCGTAGACTTAGGCCATTGGAGGCATAATACGGGCGGGGTAGATTTAAACCGAGATTGGGCCTTTTACAGACAGCCGGAGATAGAACAAGTCTGTTCCGACATTGTTGAAAAGGTAAATGCTTCTGGCGGTGATGTAAAACTCGGCCTCGATTTCCATTCCACTTTTTCTGATGTCTATTATACGTATCATGACACCGTTGAATCCGTGATTCAAGGCTTTGCCAAAGAGTGGATTGAAAATATTTTCACCCGTGTTCCACAAGACCAAGGCAGAATCAGTGCTGCTGCAGTCGGTTCAGCCGTTTCCAAAAATTGGTTTTATAGCCAATTTAAAGCCGAAGGCATTACCTACGAAATTGGTGATGACACCCCTAGAGATTTGATCAAAGAAAAAGGCAAAGTAAGTGCCCAAGAAATGATGAAATTGCTTTTGGAGGAATATAATGGTGAGGGTCAAAAGTAACCACAGCTTCAATTAGCACCCATCTTCGATGAGTGATTTCTATTTATAGCATGTCATTTATACCACAAGAATCACAATTCAATTAAAAACTATTCTCTCTACTTAAGTCGCCATTATAGGTATAGTAAGGTTCTCCATATGTAACGTCTTCATATGTATTTGATTGACAAATGAATTTTGCGTCACTATATTTCTTTTCATATTCTATGTGATTCATTTTTGGCGTACCCTCAATAAGGAATGTAATTAACTTTCTTTTGATAAAGTTCAAGCATTCATGATCTTGAAAAGAATCTTTCTTTAGCTGTATGTCCTTTGCTTCTTTTAGAAGTTCCCAAAAATGTGTTTTTGAAAAATAATAGTAGTACAAAATGTATATTTTGATGTATTACAAATTTAATTCATATGGGATAGAATATTGGTCTAGCAGTAAATGTTGTTGACTTAGTTCTATTCCCCTTAAGCTTGATATACATGGTCTGACCTTCGGTGCCGACCATAGAATAGCCCCCTGTGTAGTCGGTCGGTACCGAAGGTCAGACCGTACCCTAAAAGAAGATTGAGATTGCTTTGCGCAGTCATTTGCTCATAGAAAAGTTCAGTCAC
>CAXBPM010000617.1:0-2312 GCA_963977345.1 uncultured Roseivirga sp. | reverse complement strand
AGATCACCTTCGGATTTACCCACTATATAAGTCACAACACTCCTATTTTTCTCTCTTATCCCAATGAAAGTATTATCAAAGTAAGAAAAATCAGTCTCACCATACTTCTCTATTGCAGTGTCAATATCGCTGTTTTTAACCTCTTTTTGACAGGAAAAAATGAATAGTAGACTGAGTAAATATATTGGCTTCATAGCAATTATCGCTTATTCTGTTGCTTTTTTAAATCTACCGCATTTTGTAAAATATCTTCCTAGTTCGCTCTTGTAGTGCGGACTGGTCTTATGACCTCCAATCTCATAAAAAAATCAGCCCTTCCTTCCCAAAGCTGGTCTTTCTGTTACCACAGTGAGCCAAGTGAGCACTACGTTACTGACTCAATTAGAATTCGTAATGTCTTGATAAATACTAAGTTCTTGGGTTAAAAGATTATTCTGTACGACTATTAGCCCTAAATAGGCTTCAGCAATGGTCTGATCCGCAATAATATCTTTATTCCAAAAATCTGTAATGAGATACATCGCTGACCTGATTTTCTCAACATTATAAGGCTTAAATAAATCAGGAGTATTTTCCGACTTACTAATGATACTTTTTAGCTTCACATCAACTCTTTCAAATATTTTTAGATCCTCAAAAACTTTTAGTGTCTCTCCCTTTTCTCTGCCCCTAATTAATTCACCCTTTCCATTATAACCTCCAGCTTTATCAAGTAATTCAACTACACCACCATCTAAAATTTCATACAGCTCTATAATATCCTTACTGATCTGGCTCTTTTCAGAGTTTAAATCATGATTATCCATTATAAACTCTTTAAGCACAAGTCGATTTGATTCTTCAATTAAGAAAAAATACGAAGTAAGCTTATCAAAGTCCGACTCTGTTTTAACGCCTTCCCCTTTACACGATGCCAACAAAACCAATCCTAAAACTAGAAAAGTGAATTTGGTTTTGTTTGGTGTCATCTCAATTGCTCTCTTTAATTTCCTTCCCATTTCGATCTAACTATGTTTCAAACTGTCAATCTTACTGGTTCGCTATTTTAGTGCGGACTGGTCTTTCTTCATCTTTACAAACAATGCTCTTGAAATGCATCACAAAATAGGTGCTCGCCACAGGCCTGCTTGCCGCTAGGCAGGCAAGCACCAGTTACCGCAGTGGGCAAGTGAGCGCCTGACGGGTGATTTGATGTTATGACTCAATTCTCCATCGTTTTTTGCGCCATCCTTTTGAATCTTTTCTTAATCATTCCTCCGATTATTTAGATTTCCTCATTAGTCTCTCAGTGTAGAATGTCAAGGCTATAGAACCTACCAATAAAACGATCCTTACTATACCAAATATGTAATTATCGATAGGGAAAAAGATCCCTTGTACTACTACTGCAATTATAACAACATAAGATACTCTATTTATTACTTTCATCATCTAGGCCTCCAACCCTTTTTGAACTATCAACTCTTCCTTGGGGAGATTTTCTCTTTCAACCATCCCTCAACATATGTTTTCTTTTTCTGAAAGTAACGAATTCCATTTACAAAATGGAACCTCTAATTACTCTCTACTCATCGTCAAGACAGAAATAGCATTTTGTAAATCGAGTCATGCCCTAATTCCTGAAAATGGTAACCAGCAAATCCCAAATTTTGCTTATTCATTAATTTCTTCTACATTAACGTAAAAATTAGTTCTGTATTGAAGAAGATAGTTCAGCCATTCCTATTGATTACAATCCTTTTATTTACAATAGGTTGTAGCGCTCCTAAAAAGGAGGTCCCTCAGAAAAAAGCAGTAGAAGAAGTAGTGCAAGCCCCCAGGGTGCCAATTGCTTCAGTAAACAGCTCAATCCCCAAGTACAAATTTTCCTTTTCCTCATTAGAATTGGGCATGTCTATTTCGGAACTCGATCAAAGGGTTTTCAAACATTACGGAGAATTTTACACCAAAGACTTTTCGGTCTATCAGTTAGATCAAATAGACTATTTAGCCGAATCCCATTATATCAGCAATATTGACCTGATCTTTATCGACAGCCTATTGGTGCAGATCCAAGCTTTCTTAACTGTAGACAAGTCCAATGACTTTATCAATCAGTTTGGCAGGGCTAAATTATTGATCAACGATCATCATAATAAAACACTTCTGGAAACAGAAAGTGCGCTAACAAAGACGAGTAAAGGATATTCTATTAATAAAAACCTAGATCAATTTAGGCTAAAATGGGTCAGAGAAGATGCCGATATAGAATATGAGGTGAATAAAAAGCCCAATACGGATTCCACCAGTGTTAACATGGCGCGCTTCTCTTC
>CAXBPM010000616.1:0-2313 GCA_963977345.1 uncultured Roseivirga sp. | reverse complement strand
GAACGGCTTAGGTTCCAATCTACTAGGTTTTCTAGCCAGTTACCAAAGCGGCCTTCACCCGTTGAAGCGGGTTTCCAGTTAATAGTCTTATTAAGTGCTACAAGTTGATCTTTATAAGCCGTGGTTTTGATGAACCAAGAATCCAATGGATAGTATAAAATCGGCTTATCGGTTCTCCAACAATGCGGATAAGAGTGCTCGTATTTTTCTACTTTAAAGGCCCTGTTTTCTTCTTTGAGCCTGATCGAAATCAAAACATCGAGGGACTTTTCAGGACGGTCAGCATCAGAATAATATTCGTTCTTCACGTACATGCCAGCAAAATCCGTAATCTCCTTCACGTACTTTCCTTGCTTGTCCACAATCGGAACATCTTTGCCTTCTTCGTCTTTTACAAAAACGCCCGGCATGTCATTCATCACCGAAACACGGTAATCGTCTGCGCCAAATGTTTTTGAAATATGCACGATACCTGTACCATCTTCCGTAGTCACAAAATCAGCGATCACTACAGTGAAAGCTGGTTTTTCCAACGGAATGTAAGGCATCAATTGCTCGTAGCTCTTGCCAGCGATGTCACGCCCTTTGAAGCTTTCAACCACTTCATAAGGAATAACCTTATCGCCCGCTTTATAATCTTCGAGCTTAATTTCTTTCGCTTTGTCACTGAAGAATGACGCCACTCTGTCTTTCGCCAAAATCACATTGATTGGCTCAAAAGTGTATTGGTTGAAGGTCTTCACCTTTACGTATTCAATACCAGCACCAACGGCCAAACCGTTATTGGCAGGCAATGTCCAAGGCGTAGTCGTCCAAGCTAAGAAGAAGTCGTTTTCAGTACCTTCTACCTTAAACATGGCCGTCATCGATGTATCTTTCACATCTTGATATGTGCCCGGTTGGTTCAGTTCGTGCGAACTCAAACCTGTACCTGCTGCAGGAGAATAAGGCTGAATAGTGTAGCCCTTATAAATAAGGTCTTTATCGTAAAGTCGTTTTAAAAGCGACCAAAGCGTTTCAATATAATTGGTTTCGAAAGTGATGTATGGGTTTTCTAAATCTACCCAATAGCCCATTTTCTCGGTAAGATCATCCCACTCATCTTTGAATTTCATTACCGCCTCACGACATTTCTGGTTGTATTCTTCAACCGAAATCTTTTTGCCGATGTCTTCTTTGGTAATGCCTAATTCCTTTTCTACCTGAAGTTCAACAGGAAGACCGTGGGTGTCCCAACCGCCTTTTCTTTTTACCTGAAAGCCTTTTTGAGTTTTGTAACGGCAGAAAATATCCTTCACCGTTCGCGCCATTACGTGGTGAATACCAGGCGTTCCATTCGCAGATGGAGGTCCTTCGTAAAAGGTAAAAGAAGGTTTCCCTTCTCTGGTGTCTACCGACTTTTCGAATATGCCGTTCTCTTTCCAGAACTGGAGCATTTGCTCTCCTATTTCAGCATAATTCGGGTTTTTGTATTCGTTGTACTTTTTCACTTTACTCCTTGTTTTATGGGCTAAGCCGAAAATGGCTTTTAGGAATCTTTCTTCTCTTTGTCTGTTGAACCAACAAACGGGTCGTTACTCTTAATCAATAAACTTTGAGTATCAATTTCTTCGTCTTCATCTTCAATATAGAACTCGTAATGCTCAATAAGTGGGCGGAATTTGATGTCTCTTTTCCCACTATCAAATACCATCAGCAAGGCCGGCAATACCGTAAGGTTGGTTAACATTGCAAAAAGCAAAGTAAGCGAGGTAAGCAAACCTAAAGCTACTGTTCCTCCAAAATCGGAGAACACAAAGATTACAAAACCGAAGAACAACACGATAGAGGTATAGAGCATGCTCGACCCTGTTTCTTTTATACTGTTGCTAATCGCGATAGGTACGAAGAACTTATTCGCAAACAGTTCTTGACGATATTTGGCCAAGAAGTGAATAGAGTCATCCACAGAAATACCAAAGGCAATACTGAAAATTAGAGCAGTACTTGGCTTTAATGGAATTCCAAAAAAGCCCATGATCCCCGCTGTCAGAATCAGTGGAATCAAGTTCGGCACCATAGAGATGATAATCATTCGCAGGTTAGCGAAGAGGATTGCCATAATAACGGCAATAATACCAAAAGCCAGCAACAGTGACATTTGAAGGTTTTCGATCAAGAATTTATTCCCTTTTACAAACAACAAAGTAGACCCTGTAACGCTGGTATGGACCTCATCATCATCGCCAAACACTTCCTCAATTCTTGGTTCTACTACCTGGGTAATGAGTGAATCCATTTTAACAGATCCTAAATCCCAGATTTTTAAGGAAA
>CAXBPM010000615.1:0-2321 GCA_963977345.1 uncultured Roseivirga sp. | reverse complement strand
CTGAACAAGGGCTCCAGCAAAGCCAAATTCATTAAGCTGAATATGATGGCCAGCGTGGCAAACAGAAAGTACTGCGGAAAGTGGTTATGGTAAGGTTTGGCAAATGCCAGAATTCTCCGAAAAGTCTTCATAATTCAATTTCGGCCAAAGTTAAATATAAATAATGGGGAAAGCCCGATTTCAAAACTCGTGTTGGCGCTTGGCCAAGTTCCAACGAAGCGAAGCACTAATGGTTGTGCTGTTTAGGTCACGCGCTGCCAATTCGCTGTTAAAGTTCCTTTTCAATAAACCTAAATCAATAAACACATTGTGCATGAGCATGTAAGAGCCTCTTAATTCTATGTACATGTTTTTAGCATTTGCACCTTGCCCAATGGTATTGCCTGAGGTAGAAACGCGGTCATCTGTATCGGCCAACACATTGCCGCCATAGTTTACACCATCGCCAAGGTCTTCGCCCAAATCGGAATAAATGATTTTGCCTACCGCCGAAAGTCTTTCTAAGGGCTGGTATCTGCCAACCAAAACCAATTCTTGAAAATTGGCCCCAAGCGGGTGCGCCAATGGGTTTCTGTAATTCGAATAGCTGTTTTTGAATTCGCTTTGGTACAAATACGGACGCGCTAGGTTCACTTCGGCTTGTAGGTCGAGGTTAGATACGCCAAACGCATCGATGCTTTTTGCACCCAACTGAATCCCAAATCGATTTCGCCAGCTGCCATCGCCAGCACGTAAATCGCCAATTACAAACTCATCTAAAAGTGCTTGTCCGTACACGGAGATTCCGTTTTTTACTTTCCAATTAAAATCCAAGCCGAGTAAAACGTTATCGGGGCTGCCTTCCTGTAATTCCACAGCCCTGTAAAAGATAATGGGGTTGAAATAAGCCAAGGTCGCTTTTTCACTCATTACCGACTCAAATAAGCCTAGGCTAAATTTCGGAGTAATGTTCAATCCCAAACGGTGGAAAGCCCAGAATTTCTTTGGGTAGTCGCCATCGCCAGGTACGCCTCTGCCCGTAAAGGCAATGTCTTCGGTAAGCTCAGAAAACATGGTGGTGTATTGGAAAGGCCCCACTTGAGTATCTATTTTCAGAAACAGGTAGGGGCTAGAGAAATCAGAAAGAATCATGGAGCGATGTCCATTGCCTATGAAGTTTTTGTCGTAGCCAGCCTGCACCTTGATGCTCTTGGTCAGGCCGAAATTAAAGTAGCCTCTTGCATGAAGTACATCCCAGCCATTATCACCAAACGCTTTCCAAATCCCTTCGTTAGGGAAAGCCTTTTGAGGCCCAGTAATATATCTGTTGACATATTCGGGCAAACGCATTTCAGTGGTACTTACAAAAGTGTAGAAGCCAATTTTTTTATCGATCGACCCATGAATTTCTGCACCACGGGTATTGGTATACAGCGTGCCGTCAGTTTCTGAGTCTTTTCCGCCAGTAAAATCAAAAACCGGATTGATGTGTATAGTAGAGTTTCCGCCTTGGTAATAAAGTAGGTCAGATTTCTTGTTGTAGAAGATGTTCCACCAGCTTTTATCGTTTTCAATGTATTCTGAATTGGTGAACTCCCAGTTGTCGTTCATCAGAAACTCAAAATTGAATTTATCTTGTTCCGAAAAATTTGGATATTCCTCCCTGATGGAATTTAAGAATGCCGCCAGATTTTCTCGGCTTACTGGTTTAAAAGTAGTTTGAAATTCTTTTGCCTGTACTGGAAACTTGGCCACAAAGCGATCGATGATATGGTAATAATCTCGATTGTAAGGAATTAGACTGCTTTGAGCAAGGGCAGAAATCGAACAGAAAGTGATACAGAGCAGTAAAAATAGCTTTTTCATAGGCATATATAGCTGGCGCAAGATAAGGACTGCTAGGCTATTGATGGTTTAATTTTAGAGAAAGCTTAAAAACATCAATAATAAAGTAATTATATTTGTGAAATAGACTGTGGCTCACTACATTTGCAGTCCTTTTTGAGGGAAGTACTAAGAATAGCGTTATGAAAAAAGAAATCCACCCTGAATATAAGCAAGTAGTATTTTATGATACTTCTAGCGAGTTCAAATTTATGACGAAGTCTACAATGACTTCAGGAGAAACCATTGAGTGGGAAGATGGAAACACTTATCCATTGATTAAAGTGGAAGTTTCTTCTGCTTCACATCCTTTCTACACTGGTAAGAAATTATTTGTTGATACTGCTGGTCGTGTTGAGAAGTTCAACAGACGTTACAAGAAGTAATCATCAAATTAGCTTATACAAAAAAAGCCCTGACATGTCGGGGCTTTTTTTGTTGTGCATTTTAGTTTATAA
>CAXBPM010000614.1:0-2332 GCA_963977345.1 uncultured Roseivirga sp. | reverse complement strand
GATTTCTGTGCCTTGGTTTTATGCCGTGCATATTCAAACTGATGGTGCTTGGACAGAAGAGTTTTTCTTCAAACATAATTTCTCTCGTTTCTCCGATTCGATGGAAGGCCATAGCGGCAGCCCATTATTGACATTTGCCTTTGTATTTGGTTTGGGCATGTTGGCTTTTATTCCGTTCTCGGTACAATCATTCAAAAATGCATGGAAGGAAAGAAAATACAGCGCAATGATGTATGTGCTTATTTCGGCTTCCGTGATTGTTGTGTTTTTCGCGATTAGCAGCACCAAGCTGCCTAACTATACTGTTCCATCTTATCCCCTCATTGCCATTTTAATTGGCGCTTACATTGCTAAAATAGACAACCAGTGGTTCGCTAAACTCGGAAATCGAATTGGTCTATTTTTCTACGCCATTCTGCTGATTGGTTTCCCTATTGGCATTTATTTCGTACTGAAGGGTGATAAGTCTTTAAGTGAGCTGACGAATCTTGCCTTTTATTTCATACCACTTTCTGTGGTAGGTATTTTCATTTTCAAACAAGGTATTGCTAGAAAGAATATTGAAAGTGTATTGTGGATGAACATCAGCGTTTGGTGTGTCACCATTATGCTTTTCTTCCATTTGATTTTCCCCCAAGTAGATGGGCAGAACCCTGTTCAGCAGACTTTGCCAGAAATGGATACGAGTAAAACTATCATTGCCTTCAAACGACTTAACCCTGCGTTCGTTTTTGCCCTGCAGCGCGAAATCCCAATGTATAATGATGTAGAGACCATCAAGCAAATCATGGGAAGTCAACCCAGTGGTTATTTGATTTCTCGTACCGAATTTCAAGAAGAACTAGAAGCCATTCCCGGTTTAGAATTTCAGGATAAGGCCAGAGACTTGTTCGAAAACCCTACCACTTTAGTGATGAAGTGGGGAATGGATTAACAACCGTTCTACTCAATTATTTCTTCTTCAATAAACCATTTTGGAGCTTAGGTCTATCGGCATAAGGCTTCATAATGTACCAAGCGATAAGCGCAGCCAGTATTCCAAAAACACTTCCGATGTAGATATCTCTCAAGAAATGCTGAAGGATATAAACCCTTGATATTCCGACCAATACAGCCGATATAAAGATCAATACATTTAAAGTTTTATTCTTACAAATACTAATCAGCACAAAAGCCAAAGTAAAGGCAGAAGCGGTATGGCCTGAAGGAAAACTATCGAAGCCACGGGTATTGACTCCTTCCACAAAATTGAGGCTATCCAATTGATCAGCAAAGAAGGTTTTGGGTCTTGGTTCGCCCGCAAAAAGCCATTGCTTAAAAATATGAACAAAGACCGTTTGGAGTGCAATGGCAATCATCATGTAATAGAACCTATACAGATTAGTCAACAGGAAATACAGCGCCACAATGCCCAGCAAAACTCCATCACCAACGTTCGTCCAGTACCTAAAGAAGAAGTCACCAAAAGTAGTATGCCTGTCATTGAGCCAAAGCACAAAATCACCATGGTTGGTTAAAAGCATCAAAATCCCAAAAGCCAGTACATAAACGAGTACTAACCATTGAATTCCTTTGTCTATGAATGGTCTATTTTCCATGGTCGAATCTAAATTTCATGTATTTAATGTTTTCTCCAAGGTCATAGAATTTCTCTTCAAACTTGGTTTTAATGCCGTAATGATCATTCATGTACTCTGAATCATAGAGGTTGCGGGTGTACTCCAAATCAATGATGTCGTTTCGCTCGCTTAACAACTCCAGCGTATAATCAAAAAGCGGTGTATTGTCTGTTTTAAAGAACACTTGACCGTTTTCTGTAAGTAATTCCTTGTAATACTCAAGGTATCGAGGCGATGTAAGTCTTCGTTTCGCATCACCATCTCTTCTGAAAGGATCGGGAAAAGTAATCCAGATGGTTTCTACTTCATTGGGCGCAAAGAAGCTTTCTATGCTTTGAATTTGAGCCCTCAGAAAGGCCACATTGGTAAGGTTTTCTTCAATGGCTTGCGTGCTGCCCACCCACAATCGATCGCCTTTCACATCAACGCCCACAAAGTTTCTGTTGGGATAAACCCTGGCCAAACCTGTGGTATATTCTCCTCTCCCACAGCCCATTTCAATGGTAATCGGCTGCTCATTTTTGAAGTATAACTTGTTCCAATTCCCTCTTAGTTGGGTATAGAGTGCCTTATAATCTTCCAGAACATTCTCACGCTCTTTTAACTCTTCAAACCTTTTCTGCTTCTGTCTCGACATTTATAACGCTTCTATTTCGGCCACCACAAAGGTACTACCTCCAATATAAATCATGTCATTTTTCGTGGCTTTTGAC
>CAXBPM010000613.1:0-2340 GCA_963977345.1 uncultured Roseivirga sp. | reverse complement strand
AGGTGGAGTACAATGCTGAAATTAAAAAGCAATATGCCAAGCTCAGAGAAGACCATGCTAACCGTAAAGAAATCAAGCATTACATCCCATATGAAAGGGCTTTAGGCAATCGACTAAAAGTAGATTGGCAGAAGAAGGAGTATATCAAACCTAGTTTTATTGGTAATAAAGTATTCAAAAACTTCGACCTAAATATTATTAGACCATATATCGACTGGACTCCCTTCTTCCAAACCTGGATGTTGAAAGGTAAATACCCACGAATTTTCGAAAATGAAACTATTGGCGTAGAGGCCAGAAAGCTGTTTGATGATGCTCAAAAAGTTCTTGATGAAGTAATTGAGAATAATCTGCTACAGGCCAATGGCGTCATAGGGCTTTACCCTGCCAACAGTGTGGGCGATGATATTGAAGTATATACCGATGAAACTCGTTCCGAAGTAAGAACTGTGTTTCATAGCTTAAGACAGCAGGGTAAAAAAGGCACAGGCATTCCCAACTTGTCATTGGCCGATTTTGTGGCACCAAAAGATTCGGGTAAGGTTGACTATGTCGGTGGCTTTGCGGTTACAGGAGGATTGGGTATTGAACCTTTGATTGAAAAATATGAGAAGGATCATGATGATTACAACTCGATAATGATCAAAGCCATTGCCGATCGTTTGGCAGAGGCCTTTGCGGAAGCCATGCACGCGATAGTAAGAAAAGAACTTTGGGGTTATGCGAAGAACGAAACATTGGACAACGAGTCTTTAATTAAAGAAAGTTATCAGGGAATTCGTCCTGCACCAGGCTACCCAGCTTGCCCAGATCATACAGAAAAGCCAATACTTTTCGACTTATTAAATGCACAAGAAGAAACAGGGATTATACTTACTGAGTCTATGGCGATGTACCCAGCTTCTTCCGTAAGTGGATTCTATTTTATGCACGAAGAAGCTAAGTACTTCGGTTTGGGTAAAATTGAAAAAGACCAAGTACAAGATTACGCCAAACGCAAAGGAATGACTTTGGAAGAAACTGAAAAATGGTTGTCTCCAAATTTAGCCTATGATATATAAGTGTTGAAGTAATTAAGTGTTGATGTGTTTAGGTATTTAAACCCATCAAAAGATTAAATGATATAGATATGACAAAGGTTACACGGTTTGAAGATTTAAGATGTTGGCAATTAGCTAGGAAGCTCACATTTCAAGTGTATACCATGTCTAATCAAGGTCAGTTAGCCAAAGATTTTGACACACGTTCGCAGTTCAAGAGAGCAGGGCTTTCAATCATGAATAATATTGCTGAAGGATTTGGGCGATTTTCTCCAAAAGACTTTATCAAGTTTCTTGATTATGCGGCTGCTTCCTGTACTGAAGTAAAAAGCATGACTTATTTGATGCTCGATCTCAGTTATTTTCCAGCTGAAGATATCGAGAGCTTACAAAATCAAACTGAAGAAGCGAAGGCCTCAATTTTAGCATTCATAAAATACTTAAGAAATAAAGTAGGCCAATAGAAGGTGTTGTGAATTACATCAACACTTCAAAACCACAACACACAAGTACATTATAGACATGAAAGTATCCCAACATATAAAAAGAGCGAAAGGTAAAACACTCTTCAGCTTCGAAATTCTTCCACCAAGAAAAGGTGAAAACGTTAATGGTATTTTTGATGCGATTGACCCATTGATGGAGTTTAACCCTCCATTTATCGATGTTACTTATCACCGCGAGGAATACATTTATAAACAGCACGCTAATGGCTTACTTGAAAAAGTAACTACCCGAAAGCGTCCTGGAACAGTTGGTATCTGTGCTGCCATAATGAACAAGTATGGCATAGATGCCGTGCCTCATATCATTTGTGGTGGTTTCAGTAGGGAAGAAACAGAAAACGCACTAATCGACCTTGATTTCTTGGGGATTGACAATGTGTTGGTGTTGCGTGGCGATGCGATTAAGTCGGAGGGGAGGTTTATTGCTGACCCCGATGGTCACTCATTCGCTACTGAATTGATGCAGCAAGTATTGGATTTGAATCAGGGGAAATACCTGAATGAAGAAGCGGAAATGGCCAAAACCAATTTCTCTATGGGGGTTGCGGGATATCCTGAAAAGCACTTTGAAGCACCCAGCCTAAAAAGCGACATGAAGTACCTGAAGCAAAAGGTAGAAATGGGAGCGGAGTACATCGTAACTCAAATGTTCTTCGATAATCAGAAATATTTTGAGTTTGTGGAAAAGTGTAGAAAAGCAGATATCAATGTGCCTATTATTCCAGGACTTAAGCCAATTACTACTTTGAACCATAGCACTATTTTACCTAGTATTTTCCATGTCGATTTGCCAG
>CAXBPM010000612.1:0-2341 GCA_963977345.1 uncultured Roseivirga sp. | reverse complement strand
TATTCCAAATCCATTTAAAGTTGGCTTTCCGCAACTTGTGGCGCAACAAGGTATTTAGTGCCATCAACATTTTTGGGCTTGCTGCTGCGATAACCGTGAGCATGTTCGCGCTGAATATTCTTTACACTGGTCTGTCTGTTGATCAACAGCATCCGCATACTGAGAGGCTGTATAGGGTATATAGCAAGGTTGACAATAACAAATCAGGGATACGATTGATAGCTTCCAGTTCTCCACTTTTGGGAGATAAACTACGTGACGAACTGCCAGAAATTGAAATACTAACTCAATTCAGATCCTTTTCTAAGACACAGCACCTAATAGGTGGAAGGTCTGTGGGACTGAATGAAATTTCCGTAGACAAATACTTCTTTCAAGTATTTAATTTTAAGGTGGTTGCAGGAGATCCTGAAGCTGTATTGAAAGATCGTTCAGGGTATATCATTACAGATGAATTAGCACAACGTTTTTTCCCAGATGAAAGTCCAATCGGAAAACGATTAGGTAATGGCGGAATAATTAGTGCAATAATTGAAAGTCCCAAAGGAATTTCACACTTAGATTTTGACCTTATTTATCCGAAAAGAGAGATTGTTCAATCATCAAATGCTAAGGGTAATGACTTCTCTCAATCTTGGGATTTCTTTTTTCAAGATTACGTCTATTTAAGAACACTCCCCTCTGTAAGTCAGGAGCAATTGAACAGCAAACTTGATCAAGTTTCTAAAGAGGTGAATCTTTTAATGAAAGGTGACGAAGGAACAGTTAACTACCGAAGCCAAAGAATAGATGAAATTATGTTTGGAGAGAAATTGACCCAATCAGTCGGTTTTAATGCCCCGAGAGTATTTCTCTACATTCTAGTAATTTTAGTCACAATATTGCTTTTGTTAGCGGGCTTTAATTATACCAACCTATCCATTGCAAGAGCCATTCAGCGCACAAAGGAGATGGGTATTAGAAAAGTCGCTGGAAGTACCAGATTCCAAATCATAGGTCAGATTTTAGTTGAAACAATTGTTTTCTCCGTGGCGGCAACGCTGGTAGGTTTCTTATTCTACCAACTTTTCTTACCAGATTTTGTTGCGATGTTAGATACTGGGGAATTACTATTCAATCCGAACACTAAAACCCCGCTTCTTATCATCTTCCTAGGATTTTCTCTCATCGTTGGTTTAGTGGCAGGCCTTTTTCCAGCACTTTATTTTGCCCGCATTTCTCCCCTCAGTGCATTTAGGTCTAATATTAAAAGTAAAGCCATGTCACTTATGAATATAAGGAAAGGATTAGTGGTAGTTCAACTCACCATTTCTATGTTCTGTATCATAATTGTTATGGGAGGTTCTGATTTATACAGCTCCATTTTACGGAGCGATTCGAATTACAATAAGGAGGGTGTGGTAAGTATTGAAGTGTCTCCCAAAAACATAGAGTTATTAAAATCCAGATTTGAACAAGTATCGGGTGTGGTAGGTGTTTCTGCCGTTTCTTCATTACCAGGTTTAAACACAAGTAGCTTTTCCTTTGTAAAGCGACTTGATATGGAAGAAGAATTAGGGATCAGTTCCGCAATTGTAGATTCTGACTTTCTCACTGTGTTTAAGCCTAAACTTTTTGCTGGTAATAACTTTGAAAGACAACCCTCAGACTCTACAATTTCAGAAGTTTGGGTTAATCGACAATTACTTTCAAAGCTTGAAATCCCATTGGATAGTGCGCTTGGCTACACACTTTACGCCCGGCACAATGTGCCAAAATATCAAATCATTGGCATCGTGGAAGACTTTCTGTTCGATAGGTTAGATAGTAGAGAAATTAAGCCTATAATGATCCTTCATGGTAAACCGAATATCTTTTCAACTCTACTCGCAATTAAAATAGAAACGAAAGGTTTGTCCTCAACTCTGAATCAGCTTGAAAAAGCCACCAAAGAGGTAGACAGTGAAGAATCTTTCACCCCTATCTTCTTAAATGACTCAATAGAAGAAAGTTACAACGGGATAAACCAGCTTTTAAAAGGATTCAAGTTTCTTTCGATCATTATCATTGCCATTTCACTCTTGGGCCAATTAGGTATAGCTCTTTATAACGCAGAAACCCGTACCAAAGAGATTGGGATTAGAAAAGTATTGGGCGCACGCGTAAAAAACATTATTCTAATGTTACTCAGAGGTACACTTATCACTTTGACCATTTCAGCATTATTAGGCTCTCCATTAGCCTATCTCTTTTTAAATAAAACCTTCTGGGACATGAGTGTTGTTAAAACTAACTTTGAAGGATTAATCTTGGCTCAAGGCGTTCTACTATTGGGGAGTTTAGTCGTGTTCATTGTCATTGT
>CAXBPM010000611.1:0-2353 GCA_963977345.1 uncultured Roseivirga sp. | reverse complement strand
TTCTCAATTCGGTATTGGGAAAACCTCGACCCATCGAAACTTTCATTGCTGGATAATTGGCCTTGATGAACTGTGCGCAACGGAAAGCGCTGTACAGATTACCGGGGAAAGGCACAGAAATACAGACCAATTTAGGTTGATGTTTCTTCAGTCTTTCCTCCAAAATTTTGATGGTGATTTCATCGACATAAGTCAGCGGAGCATGCAGTTGTGCATAAAGCTCATCGAAGGCATTCGCACTTTGCCCTAGCCTTTCCGCATAGCGACTAAAGCCGAAGTTATCATCAATACAATCGATAATAAAATCAGATATATCTTCCAAGTACAAGGTTGCCAAATGCTTGCCGCGGTCTTGCATCCCCATAGCACCAAAGGCCCAATCCAGATCGTCTACTTGTTCGAACCTTGCTGCTTCAGGCAAAAAGGATTCAGAGCAAATCTGCCGAGCAAAAGTTTGGTTTTTTCCTTGCAGAAAGGATATTACGCCTTCTATTGTATTCAGATACTCTTCTCGTAAAGCATAAATTCGTTCCGAATTTTCAGTATTGATTCGATCGTTCTCTTCAGCGTAAGTGAATAAATATTGAAGGCTTTCCTTCGAGAACAATTCCAGAATCACTTCAATTCCCAAGTCCATTTGAAAGGAAGAAATCGACTTGGTATTTAAAAAACCCTTAAGGTAAGCTGTTGCCGGATAAGGCGTATTCAGCTGGGTAAATGGAGGCGTAATGAGTAGAAGATCTTTCAAACAATTGACTTAATGCATGCCATCAACCTGAAAGCACAGTGTAAAACTCGATAAAAATATTGAGACTGGCAGACCATAATGGTGTAGAAAGCGCATTCCAGAATTTATAATCTCTACTTTTGGCCAAAATTCAATAAGCACTCGATCGCTTTGACATCAATATCGCTCGAAACAATTCAGTGCCTTTTAGCTTTATAGGGCTATGGTTTACCAAAAAGACGCATTACATATTCACCTCTTAGAAAGCCACTCATGAACAAAGAAATATCGCTCGTTACAGGAGCGAACGGCCATTTGGGCTACAATCTGACTCGTCTTTTACTTTCCAAAGGACTTACAGTTCGGGCTACGCTGAGAAACTTGAAAAATGCAGAAGCTTTAAACCAACTGGACTGCGAAGTGCAGCATGCCGACTTAATGGACAAAGCCTCATTAGTGAAATCGTTTGAAGGCATCACCCATCTTTATGCAGTGGGCGCTACTTTTCAAATGTGGTCGAAAAGCCCCCAAAAGGAAGTGTATGAGAATAACGTAACGGGCACCAGAAACCTGTTTGAAGCAGCCGCAGAGGCAGGTGTAAAGAATATTCTGTACATCAGTTCTATTGCTGCCTTAAACCACTCCATTCTTCCGGCACAAGAGAAAAACGGCTATAATAACGACCGCAATAGTTGGTATTACAAGTCAAAAAACGACTCTGACCAACTGGCACTTTCGCTGGGAAAAGAATTTGGAATTAGAACGGTATTGGTGCTCCCTTCTGCGATGATTGGTAGTGTGGCGCACCGATTGAATTACAGCAACCGCTTGGTATGGCAAATTCTTCAAGGTGATGTCCCCGTAGAAACCAATATTTCACTCAACTGGGTTGATGTGAAAGATGTGGCAACAGGTAGCTACAATGCTATGCAAAAAGGCAGAGATGGTGAGCGTTATACGCTGGCCAATGAGAAACATACTACGGTAAAAGAATCCGTTCAAATTGCTGCCAAATTATATCCAGAACTGAAACTCAGGATCCCGAACAAAGTACCGAAGTTCTTACTCTATATAGTCGCTGGCGGAATGGAGTTGGTGAGTAAAATCACTGGAAAAGAACCTTTATTGCAACGTCATTACCTAGATATGTTCTATGGTTTAAAGCTGGACTACGATATCAGCAAAGCCAGAAATGAATTGGGTTTTGAGCCTACTCCAGCGAAAGAAGCTTTGGAAAATGCTTTTAGTTATTTGAAGGAGGAATGGAGTGGGAGGTAGTTATTGGTCATTGGTCATTGGTCATTGGTGAAAATAAAAGCAATAGTGTATTGTGAAACCAAAACTCTATCGTAATATTGCAATGAATAAATAAATAAGCATGGGCGTTACTAAGTCTGAAATATTTACTGAAGAGCAAAACAAGATTTCCATGATTGCGAAAGCCTTTGGTCATCCGGCCAGGGTCGCTATTCTTCAACACCTTTTTAAAATGAACACTTGTGTTTGTGGTGATTTGGTCGAAGAAATTGGTTTGGCGCAGCCTACCATTTCCCAACATTTGAAAGAGCTTAAAAACTTAGGCCTAATTAAAGGAAGTGTGGAAGGCACTAGCGTTTGCTATTGTAT
>CAXBPM010000610.1:0-2360 GCA_963977345.1 uncultured Roseivirga sp. | reverse complement strand
TGAATAAGGATCAAAAGCTTTCTCATAGCAATGGATCAAATGTATGGAAAGTTATAAAGAGTAATCAAGAAAATCATTTTGACTAACTTAAAGCCGACACACCACCGACCAACTGGCCGTGCAAACCACAGCGGTAACTGGTGCGCGCAATTGTAGGTACCTATCTTATTATGTACTTTAATTGTATCAATTAGTACTGAACAGAAGCACAATGAGCGTTGCCGGCAATAACAAAATAAGATAGTAGAACTCCATAATCGTTCAATAACAGCAACAAAAATTGTATAAAACGTTAACTTTAGAGTAAACAGAATTGATAGGTATGGACATCGCAGTAAAAAAAGTAGAATTGATAGAATGGCTAGCCAGACTACAGGACAAGACACTTTTGGAACAAGTGGACAATCTAAAAAAGAAGGCCATTACAGAAGCCTACGAAGCCAAAATGAAGCCCATGACATCTGCTGAATACAGCTCAATGCTCGATCAGGCAGAAAAAGAGCTTAAAAACGGCAAAGTCACTTCACAGGAAGACCTAGAAAAAGAATCCTCAAACTGGTAATAGATGGAAATCACATGGTCAGATACGGCCAAGTTTCAACTAAAAGAAATCTATGACTACTACAAAGAAGTAGCGGGTGTAAAAGTTGCCAGGTCAATAAAAAACAAGCTTATCAAAAACCCCTAATATTGACTAAGCACCCTAATATCGGGCAATTGGAAGACAATACGGCAGTCAAAGGCAGGGGTTTCAGGTACTTGGTGGAAGGTCACCACAAAATCGTTTATAAAGTCTATTCCCATCATGCCACTATACTTATAGCAGCAGTTTTCGATACAAGACAGAACCCTACAAGTCTGAGGGTGTAAAACCGAAATCTTATTTGTTGCCCACAACGGTAACTGTTGCTTGCCTGCCTCGCGGCAAGCAGGCCTTTGGCGAGTACCTATTTTGTTATGTACTTGAAGTGTATCATTTAGAAAATGAACCGAAAGACCAGCTTGTGAACAGGGTTAGTTTTTTATGGGACTAAGCGTTTATTATGATGCTTCCTACGGAACCTTCATGCTGTTAAATTTGGGTGCTTTGGTGCGGGGTGCGACCCCTATGGGGTCGGAAAATAATGTTGAATTGTGTTTTCTACAGATATATGACCCCGATGGGGTCGGCTGAACCCATTCTGCTGCTCACCATCGGAGTGCAAAATTGCCGCCCTTGTTGGTGTTTTCACTGACAAGCTTACAATGCTAACTTTCCATTCTATTATCGCCCATCCAGGTGCAAAATCATAACTTTTATCGTAATGCCTATTTCACATCCACACACATCCCATCGGGATGCCACATTTATAGCAATGAGATGTTTGAACCAGCCGACAACCCTGAAGGGGTTGTATATTCTTTTCGTCCAGTCAGTAGAATAGGTATCCCTCTGGGGCCCGCATACCTAGTGGCAAGCCGGCCAATAGCCCGTAACCTTTTTTTATGTACTTTAACGTGCTCAATTTAGAATTGAGCAGAAAGACCAATCCACACTGAATTACTAATTAATGAGAAGAGAATTTAGCACCATCTTCCTGAAAAGAGAATTTAGCACCATCTTCCTGAAATTTTAATAGAAAGAAAGGAGGTGAAAACTCTCAAGAGTTTGTGCCTTAGAGGAAAAGAAAGATGGAGAATAAGAAAGAAATACCTGTTTACATTTGCTCTCATATTTTCGAGGATTCAAGACCAGTATTACTTGTTTACAAAGAAGATGATGATTTACAATTTTTATGTGGAGAGGAGCATGATTCAAATGAGATTCCTAGGGTAGTGGGTATCAATCACATAATTGAGAGGGATGAAAGCTTAATTGAAATAATAAATATCGAGAATGGTTGGGAAGCTGAGAGAAGCAACATAAATAGTGAATGGGGATTGGCCAAGTTTGAGTAATGGTTCTCAACCAGCATGTCTTAAATAGTAATGTACCCCAGGTTGCTGGTGCTTGTCTGTGGCGAGTACCTACCTCTAGCAAACAAGAAAAAGATAGGTTAATATGGATTTAGATATAGTAATGTATTGGCTCATATTTTTATGTCTTATGTTATTGGGGTTTGCAATTCATAAGTACTTAAAATGGGCTAAAGTCAATAACTTAAAAGTAATACTTGGAATCAATGTTTATTGGCTCAAGTTCGTAGCCAATTTCTTGATTGTAATTAGCATTTTAACAATTCTAGCTTCTATTGTGGCTCTACTATTATAAATGTATCTACCCACCTGACCCACTGCGGTAAGTAAAAAACAAGCCCCTATAAAGCACAAAAAAGCCCTCTGATTTCTCAAAAGGGCTTTCTCTACTTATTACAATTGAA
>CAXBPM010000609.1:0-2366 GCA_963977345.1 uncultured Roseivirga sp. | reverse complement strand
GGCATCTTCAGCTAGTTGATCAGCTGTATAGTTTTCTTTCAGTAACATGTAGTTTACACCATAGGTTAAGGACCAATGATTCTTATACTGGGCATATGGAGTTTCGTTAAAATTGGCCGACATCAACATGTCAAACTGTAAATGTGAATTACTGGGAATTGGGTTTAAAACCCCAGTAACCCTAAAAGCTCCGTTTTCCTCAAATTCAATTATTTCTCCAATGGGGTTTTTATCACCAAAATGTTTTTTAGCCAATACTGATGAAAGAATTATACTATGAGGCTCAACCAGTGCACTTTCTTCGTTTCCCAATTGCAAGCTAAAATCAAATATTTCGAAAAAGGCGGGTTCGGTATAGTGTAGGTCGCCAGTTTCAAACCGATCATCGCCTATTTTATATTTGTCGATTAACTTAGAACCAACATTGGCAATTGTTTCAACACCTGGACTTTCGTTGAGCAGAGCTTCTCTCAAGGCAAATGGGGGCAGCCAAGATGAGGATTCGCCATTATTGAAGTTCATGATTATCTCGGTAGTAAAAATCCTATCTACATTTCTATGCCATTTGTCATGAGTGAGCTCATCCCTTACGTAAAGGGAAGTGATAATGAAACAGAACATTCCCAGACTAAGGCTCAGAATATTCACCATGGCGAAGAATTTACCTTTCCTTAGATTCCTTATTCCAGTTTTTAAAAAATTAATCATGGATTAGTTTATTAGTTAATTGGTCATTGGTGAAAACGAAAACCTACTTCTGACTTCCATCTTCGGTCTTCCAACCTTGTTTCATTATTTCATTGTCTCATTAATTCATTAAACCCTTCTCTCCTTTATTCATTAATCACTTCACTCCTTCTTTCATTATTTCACTCATTCCTTAAAGAGTCCACTGGGTTTTTTCTGGCGGAATTAATGGACTGATAAAGTGTAGTAAACCAAGCAAAGAGCATGACCAAGACCACTGGCAATGCAAAAAGAGGCCAATCAAGCTTAATCCTAAAAGCAAAGGTGTTGATCCAATCTTCAAGGAAATAATACACCAAAGGAATCACCAATGCGGTGCTGATCAGCAGCATACGACTGATGCCACTGTTCATTAACCAAATCAAATGGATGTTTGAAGCCCCCAGCACTTTTCGAATACTGAACTCCTTAAGGCGTTGTTCGGCCAAAAATATGGTAAGCCCAAACAAACCGAGTAATGCAATGAAAATGGCCACCCCACTGAATGCGGTAAAAATGTTGGTTAAGCGTTGTTCTTGGGCATATTGGGCAGCAAATTCTTGATCCAAGAATGAATACTCGAAAGGATAAAGGTTAGCAAACTTTTCATAAGAGGCTTGAATAGAAGCAATTGTGGCTTCCATATTTTCTGGCTTTACTTTTACATAAGCCAGGTTATTGTCATTGGGTTTATATAAAAAAGCAGCAGGTGTCACTTCATCTTTCACTGAAAAGAACACGAAATCTTCAACTACTCCACCCAAATTAGGCACACCGACATCTGCTTTGAACACATTCTTTCCCATTTTATCTTCAATCTTCCATCCACCCACTTTGGCTAAGGCTTCATTCACAATCAAGAAGTTATTCCCTTCTATACCCAGCTCTGGTTGATAGAGCTTTCCTTCCAGTAGTTTTATATCGAATTTTTGAAAGAAATCTTCATCCACAGGAAAAATGGAGACGGGAGTAACATCTTCACTTCCATCTATCTCTAAATAAAACTGTGCTTGTCCTCCAAACATTTTAGGGCCTGCTCCTGTCATCCATTCGATGGAAGGATTCATGCTCAGCTCATTTTTGAAAGCTTTATACGATTGTTTTATTGCTTCATCATTCAGCGGAATCATAATGACTTGCTCCTTATCCAAACCAAGGTCTAAGCCTTTTAAATGGCCAAACTGCTTGTAAATAACATTGGTAGAAATGAACAAGCCGATGCAAATAAAGAACTGAACCACCACCAATACATTTCTGAAAAGCAAGCCAGACTTACCTTTGGTGACACTGCCTGATAAGATTTGGGTAGCGCTGAAACGGCTTAGGAAAACAGCTGGGTACAAACCCGCAAAGACACCAATTCCGAAAATGGCAGATAAGGCGACTAAATAAGTGAATGGATTCTGATAATCTATTGCAATAGACGAACCCGCAAAAGCATTAAATGACGGCAGTAAAATTTCTATAAAGCACATTGAAAGTATTACAGCAATAGAAGAAAGCGCAATAGATTCAATGAAGAATTGAGCAATAATTTGGCTTCTGTATCCTCCAACAGTCTTTCTAATTCCAACCTCCTTGGCCCTCTTTAGGTACCTTGCCGTTGATAGATTGGTGTAATTAATACAAGCAATAAACAG
>CAXBPM010000608.1:0-2370 GCA_963977345.1 uncultured Roseivirga sp. | reverse complement strand
ATGCTTAGACTGATCTATTGTGAAATCTTCCTTAATCCCATTTCTATATTCTTCATCTTGATAATCCCAACGGTTTTCAAGTTCTACCAAGTTGAGTGAATTTGGCGCATCACCATAAACCTTATTGGTAGACATATGTACAAAGGGAACTTCCGTTGAATATAACCTTAATGCCTCCAGCATATTTAGTGTCCCCCCAGCATTTACGTCAAAATCATCAAAAGGGCGAGTAGCTGCAAGGTCATGGCTAGGTTGGGCTGCCGTATGAACTATGGCGTTCGGTTTTATTTTAGCAATGAAAGTAACAACTGATTGCCTATCACGAATATCAATAGAGTGATGTGAATAGTTATTGTACTGCTCTTGGAGTCTTCTGGCATTCCACAGTGTATCCCCACCCTCTCCAAAAAAATCTGCTCTCATGTTGTTATCTACTCCAACAACTTGCCAGCCCCGTTCAGCAAAGAAGCTCACTACCTCACTTCCAATAAGACCTGCCGAACCTGTGACCAACATTTTTTTCTTTGTCATAGTAAAGTTTATTTCTTCGTTGTTATCAAATGAATCTCGTATAAAATAAATGATTTAATCAGCTCACTAATGGTAATCAGGTGGGTCTATTTTGAATCCCATATTTTTATTAACCTTGATGACTGCTTCAATAGTAGGAGAGAAGTAATATAGTGCACGTCCCACGAAAATAAGGCTTTGCCACAACCAGTCTCTAATGCCACCCCCTGCTACTCTCTTATGAAAAATAAAGAAGCAAGTACGCACATCAAAATCTTCAGAAAGCATACTAAAATACTCCTTGATTTCAGTTCTTGAAAACTCCTTCCAGTGGTGCCCATAAGTAACCTGAGAAAAAATATCTGATACCTTAATACCGACACCTTTTAATAAGACCAAATTTCTTGATGATCGGAGTAAACTAGGCAGAGCCAAAGAGTTTGGTGTGGTCAGATAAATTACTCCATCGTTCTTCAATGTTTTATACACCTCTCGCCAAAAATTGATCGGATTAAACGTAATATGTTCTAAAATTTCCGTGAATAGAACGACATCATACATGTCAGGCATTTCTGCAACACACTGAAAGGATTCCAAGTCATTTTCAGGGATGCCTTGAATGTCAAAATCGGTCATTCTTGTCTTAATAAAATCTATCTCCCAAAAAGCGGAAACATCTACGGCAAAGACCTTATAACCCAACTGTGTTAATACCATTGACGAGTGCAGGTAATGGCTTCCTATGTCCAATATTTTACGCCCTCTAGGCACTGTTTTGACAATACTATGAGCCATTCTCTCAAAACGCTTTTCATGATATTGAAAATATTCGAGATCCTTCGGGTTATTTGTTGCTACGACTTCCTTTTTAACCTTAGCAATAGCATTGGCTATCTCATTGACATAGATGGTTTCGGACATTAGTGTGATTTATATTTTAGAATATTCTGTCGCATAGGACATGATCAATAAGGACGCCTCAAAATTAACTTATACTTTAGAAAGAGAAAGATAAAAGTAGAATTCGTTACAAAATAGCGTTTGAATAACCTTCTAGGTTCTTGGCTTAACCTGAAGAACCATTCCAAGCCAGAGTTCTGCATCCATTTAGGGGCTTGCTTCAAAATACCCGCATGAAAGTCAAAGGCGGCACCTACTGCCATCATTGCCGCATTGACTTTGCCTTTATGGTTGGCCACCCAAAACTCTTGTCTAGGACAGCCCCTGCCTACTAAAACTATATTGGCTCCACTTTGATTTATTTTTTGAATGTCAAGAAAATCTTCTTCTTCGGTGGCCTCTCTGAATCTATCGACATGTACTCCGCAAATTTTTACCTTAGGGAAGGTCTTATGAATAAATTCTTGAAATTTCTTTAGTGTAGTTTCTGTACTCCCAAATAAATAGACATTCAATTCTTTATCATTCGCCTTGCTTAAAACATGAAGGGTAAGTTCAGGTCCGTAAACCCGATCCTTCATGCCCAGTTTGTAAAAACTGTTTAAAGCCCAACGAACTGGCTGACCGTCAGGAACAATCATATCAATACGATTAATAATACTCCCAAGTGCCTTATCATTAACAGCAGTTATTAGTCCATGTACTGCTAACGCTGAGACACCAAAACTACGCCTTTGAATACCGTTTTCCACAATGATTTCTGAAGCCAATTCATAATCGACATTGGCATATTCGGGTACTAACAATTTATATTTCTTAAACGATAGATTCATTTCTGTTTCTCCACTTTTACTTTAAGAGCTTAAAATCATACCACTGCTAATTTGCTCTTTCCAGAATAACTAACACTTCATTCAAAACAGTTTTTGCCTCAATACTATCCATAGGGTAAAATTGATA